>JADHTJ010000044.1 GCA_016785015.1 Anaerolineales bacterium | reverse complement strand
CCACGCAGACCCTTTTTTTGGTTGTCTCTCCTTAGCCTGAGTAGTTACAATTATTCTTTTCTTTTTTACGGGCAGCTGTATAAAAAGCTCAACAGCGAATTGAAGGGTGGTGTGCAATAAAGGTCCATGAAATCAAAAGCCACCGCTCCCACGACAACCAAACAGATCATAACTCCGATACAACCTAACCCGGCCCACAACCAGGGGCGGCCTTGTTTTTCTTCCACCTGAGGCATAATTTGAGCAGCGGGGCCTTGTGGAACATGGCCTGAGTATGCAGGTTGGGCAGGAGGAGGTTGCATGGCGCGTGGTTGTGGAGGAGGTACTGAAGCCGCCGGTGGTGCTTGCGCCCCAATGACGGTCTCTTGACCGCTCGCTGGTGTGACAACTGTTGCGTTCATATCAAACGCGGCAACCTGATATGACATAGTCACTGCCTCACCAAGTTGGATGCGTTCCCCTGGGCGCAGCATATGTGGTCCAGTTAGGCGTTGACCATTGACGAATGTTCCATTTGTGGAACCCAAATCTTCGACCACATATCCGCTGGGTTCCAAGCGCATACGGGTGTGCCGGCGGGAAACCTCGGCGATGTTGATGACGATATCGGCATTGGCATCGCGACCGATAATGACTTCTTGTTTGGAGAGTGTGAATTTCTTCTCTGGTGTGGGTCCGGTTGTCATTACCAGTTCGAAAGATTGGGTTGCCATGATTCTTCTCCTTAGCGAATACGCTGTCTCAGGTGTATCTTAGTGATAAGAGTCTACACAGATTTCGGCCGAGAGTCAAATATTTTTGATATTACTTTGGTGCTATTGTTTTTCGAAAGGTCAGAGATGTTTTGATGACTTCATATCTTAGATGTTCGTAAAACCGATGAGCATCTGCCCTGATGATATTCGAACGAACGAAGATTGAGGGGATCTTCCATCAGCGCTTTTATTGGGTAAGTTGTTTTTTAGGGATTGGATAGCCAAGCTGTTTACTTAAATTGGTCAACGCTGGAATATCAGTTTCAGTAGCTGGCCGAATGGTCATTGGCATATTTTTTATTCCTGTTGATCAACCCTCTCTCAAACGCCAATCCAAGGCAGTGAACCGTTGAGCAACTTTATTGTTGTTCACAGCAATACCGATAGCGCGGCGATTGCCTACCAGTACACACAATTTCTGCGCCCGCGTGATGGCCGTATAGAGTAAATTCCGTTGCAGCATGATGTAATGCTGAGTCACCACAGGCATTACGATTACCGGGAATTCTGACCCTTGGGCTTTGTGCACTGAGACAGCGTAGGCCAGGTTGAGTTGGTCGGTTTCGCTCCAGTCGTAGCTGACCAGGCGCCCCTCAAAATCGACTGTGAGGGTGTGTTCTACAATGTCGAGTGCCCGTACTGAACCAATATCCCCATTGTAGACATCTTTGTCATAATCGTTGCGGGTTTGCATGACCTTATCACCGGGACGAAATATCTGACCAAAGAGGTTCTTATCAGGCTTTCTCGCCGAGGGGGGATTGAGTACCTCTTGCAGCCTTTGATTGAGCGCCGTAACTCCCGCAGGACCGCGATACATGGGCGCTAGCACTTGAATTTGGTTGATAGGATCAAACCCAAATTTCTGGGGAATGCGGTTGCAGACAACATCTTCGATCCAGTCTCCCGCGCTGAGGGCCTCTTCAGCGGGAAAAAGGAAGAAATCTTCAATCTCGCTGCTCCCAGTCTGAGAAAACTGGGGCATATCACCGCAATTGATCCGATGGGCATTGGTGATGATATTCGAACCGGCTGCCTGCCTGAAAATAGTCGTAAGGCGGGTAACGGGAGCCGAGTCGCTGGCAATTACATCGCGCAGGACATCTCCGGCTCCGACGGAGGGGAGTTGATCTACATCGCCTACCAGAAGAACATGAGTTCCGGGTCGAAGCGATTTGAATAAGTTATTTGCCAACAATAAATCTAGCATGGATGTCTCATCCACGACTAAAAATTCAACGGGCAAGGGATTTTCATTGTTATATTTGAAACCATCTTTTGGAGAAAACCCCAACAGGCGATGGATGGTGCTGGCTGGACGGCCGGTTGATTCTGATAAACGTTTGGCAGCGCGCCCTGTTGGGGAAGCCAAAGCATAAGGGATCGAGGATGATTCTAGATGGAAGATCAAAGATTTCAAACAGGTTGTTTTTCCTGTACCGGGACCGCCAGTGAGTATGCTTAGGGGGTGCATCAGGGCGTTATTGATAGCAATCTGCTGCTCTTTTGAGAGCTCTGGGTTGGGGATAGGAAGATTTTTATAGCGACCTTCTACGGGTGTTGCTTTTGCAAGTATTCGCAGGCGATCTGCAACGCCTACCTCGCCAAAGTAGAAGGGGGCGAGATAAATCGCCGGGGAACGGTATTCCCCATTGGGTTCAGCGACCAACCGTGAAGTAGAATCGCCCTTCCGCCGTTCTTCAGTGGGGATCATTTCGGAGCGGATGAAATCTGCCCCGGCTAACCTATTCAACGCAGGGGGAATCAACTCAGCGTTGGTTTTCAACAGCTCTGTAGCGCGCGCGATCAAATATTCTTTTGGAGCATAGACATGGCCATCGCTGCTCATTTCATTGAGCGCATAAATCACGCCGGCCTCGATTCGAGATGGATGATCGCTGGGTAAACCTAAGTCTTGAGCGATGCGATCGGCAGTTTTAAACCCTACGCCGTAGATATCACGGGCTAATTGGTAGGGGTTTTCCTGAACAATTCCCAGGGCGGAATCGCCGTACGTTTTATAGATTTTGACCGCTAGATTTGTGCTGACCCCGTGGCTATGTAGAAACAGCATGATTTCTTTGACTTGTTTCTGTTCTTGCCAGGCAATAACAATTGTTTGGCTGCGTTTGGCCCCAATGTCTGGAACTTCGAGCAGACGTTGGGGCTGATCCTCGATGATTTCGAGGGTGCTGTCTCCAAAGTGATCCACGATGCGCTCTGCCAGCTTCGAGCCAATGCCTTTGATCAACCCAGAGCCGAGATAGCGTTGGATGCCGACCACAGTGGCTGGCAAAGTTTGCTCGCATTTTTCAACACTGAATTGAGAACCATGTTTGGGGTGCTTTGTCCAGCGACCGTCAAGTTTAAGATGTTCTCCCGGGGAGAGTTCCGGAAGATTGCCAACGATGGTGACCAATCCATCACGACTCGAAGATGATACGCGTTTCGCTGGCCGCAAACGTACTACGCTATACCCATTCTCAGCGTTGTAATAAGTCACGCGTTCGACAGAGCCGGAAAGAGATTCCATGGAACCAAGTATACACGCTGAACAAGCAGCCGTGAAAGATGATTTTAAATTTTAGGGAAGCGATTCGATTTCTGCCCAATCTTCCCCCAAGGTAAGCAGCAAATCTACAGAAGTTCCAGGGTCGTAGCGGCTATATACTTTGTAATCTGGAAGTCCCAAAATAGCGGATATTTCTGAAATGAGTTCTGAATTCCCTGTATAGTCTATGAAAGTTGAAGTTTCATAAATATCGCTCTTGGTGCCGATATCAGTAACGCGGATGCCATGTACCTTGAGATATTCAGCGGTTTTTCCAGCTAATCCATCGATACCGGCTCCGTTGTGTATGGCAACGCTTGCTCCTTCTTCTGGGGGTGCTGCCGTGGGTTGAGTTTCGGGTTCATCATCACCAGAAAATATTTCTTCGACCAACGTTGGTTCTTCTGTAGCTGTTGTTGTAATACTTGATGTAGGTGTCGAAGCGGGGCGTGGCGTTGGATCGGTTACAACCGGTTGTTTGCTGAAAAGTTTACCTTTTAGATATTCGATCTCTTCTGGAATTGGAGAGAGGATATACATGCCACTATATGAGAAACCAGCTACAACATGATCGTGCCCGATGGCGAGATTTCTAATATTCTCTTTTGGAAGACCATAGGCTAATTGGGCGAGTTTAGCAATTTGGACCAGAGTAAGGTTAGTATTGACTCCGTCAGAAGCACTTCGATATAGACTGGGCGCGTTATTGATCAAGGATGGCATCAGGTCGAAATCTGTCAGGCGCTCGAATATTCCCAATAAGATCTGTTGCTGACGTTGGGCGCGGTCAAAATCACCCCCAGATGTATTGCGCGCCCTGGCATAGGCCAAAGCAATATCGCCAGGCAAAGTTTGTACACCAGGCTCAAGCGTCTTGACATTCCCTTTCCTGAGATCAACCATTATTCGGTCAGGAACATCGATTTTTACCCCGCCTATCTCATCGATGAGTTGAATGAATGTGTGGAAATTTATCTGAACATAAAATGGAATCTCGACATCTAGGAATTCTTCAACAGTATCCATGGCCAAACCAGCACCACCCCCCTTGGCAGCCTGAGATTCTCCGAAAAAATATGCCTGATTAATTTTGTGCGGCCCAAGCCCTGGGATTTCCACCCATAAATCGCGCGGCAAAGAAAGCAATCCAGCAGTTTTTGTTTCCGGGTTCATGGTGGCCAGGATTATGGTATCGGTGCGTGGCGGGCCGTCTACAGGATCGTATAGGCGATCATCTATCCCCAATACGAGCACATTGATCGGGCTTTTCCCGTCCCAATCTTGTCCTCGAGGTCCATTGCGACGTTGTAAGGGATCGCTAAGTTCGCTGAAGATACTCTGATCGATTTGGTTTTCTGAACTATCCACACTATGATCTTCAACGATCACTTCTTCTGCTGAGGGAACATAGAGAGTATCTTTGGCAGTCGAATAGATCAAATTGATAGTGATAGCAAGAGTTATGATCAGAGCAGCAATCAAAACCCAAAACATCCAGTGCCTGGGAATTGATGGTTTTTGATTGGATGGCGCGGGGGAGTTGCGCATGGTTGAAAAGATACCCTTGATGGGCAGGATCAACACCCCATCAAGGAGAGAAATCTATGGCATTGGGTTATTATTGGCCCAAGTTGCACCCAAGATAATAGTAACATCAACATCACTGGCGTTGTCGTAACGACCGTGAATATTGAACTGATTCATTCCGAATAACTCTGCTAAGTATTGCAAGGCGTAGGGGTTGCCAGAATAGTCATAAATACTGCTGCTGCTGTACGAATTCCCATCAGCGTCGCCAACGATGGCTACATTGGCTCCCAGGCTTTGCAAGTATTCCCCCGTCTTAGTGCCAAGACCAGACACGCTGGTGCCATTCAAAATTTTGATGCTAGCGCCTTCTTCAATGAATAAATCAAAGGCTTCTTTTCCTTCGTAATCCAGTGGTCCAGCTGCGTTAGCAGATGCAAAAATTTCATCGCGCAATATGCGGATTTGATCAGGAATGGGTTTGAGAATTTCTAATCCATCAGGAGATCTGCCAAGCGTTACCTGGTTTGGCGGAGAGATAATACCGCTTTTGATATCTTGCGTATCAATTCCCAATGCTAAACTTGCCAACTTGACGACCTGATCTAAGGTCAAGTTTGTGTTGATGCTGTTCGAGATGTGTTGATAAATTTCCGGCGAATTCTGAATCAGGCTGGGAAGTACATCGAATTCTAAGATGCGTTGCCGGATGCCCATGATGACTTGCTGTTGACGAGCAGAACGGTCAAAATCGCCACCCCGAGAATTTCGTGCCCGGGCATATGCCAGGGCATATTCTCCAGATAAGGTTTGAATGCCCGGCCGGATCATAATTTTGCCATACGCATCGTCATAGATATCAACCATAATGTCATTGGGAACATCTATCTTGACACCCTCTAGTTGATCAACAAAATACACGAAGGCTTCGAAGTCAATTTGGGCATAATATTGGATTGGCACACCAAGAAGTTTTTCAACAGTTTGCAGGGCTAACCCCGGCCCACCATTCGGGAGTTTATACGCCTCTCCGAGTTGATAAGCGGTGTTTATTTTTCCATTGTCGAATCCAGGAATACTGACCCATAAGTCTCGCGGAATTGAAAGCATCCCAGCAGATTCCGTAAGTGGATCAAGGGTCAAAAGGATCATCGTATCAGAGAGTGGTGCACCAACATCACCGCGCCAATCGTTCAAATCCAGTCCAATGATTAACACATTTACGCGGCTGGCACCATCCCAAAGTTCTGCTTGTGGTCCACTTGGGGATGTGGATAAATCAGTTGCAGGTGCTGCCTCAGCTGGTTCTGTTTCACCGGACTGCTCATCGAGGGGGACTGGCGTTGGTTCAATGATAGCTGCACCCGGTAATGAAGTCAGACTCCACGATGCTACAATCTTGCTCACCAGGTTATATGTAATCACAGCAATCACTACCCCAACGATTGCCAGGGCAATCCAAATAACAATTTTGAGCACGTTTATAGTTTTTTTTGGTTGATTCTGATCAGTCATAGTTACTTATTGTGCTGTTTTATTTGATGCTAAACAGCTTGAAGATCTCAATTTTCGTATCTTTAGACGTGCGATTATATCATGGGGCGCTTTTTTGCAGGAGAAGGGGTGTCTGCACCAAAAAGGGACGTTTAGCACCCACGGCATGCGGTAAAATTATGCCGCCAGGCCGCTATTTGAAATGATGCAATCCTCGTGCCAGATATGATTTTCTACAAATTTGCTCAATCGAGAGCTGGTTCAAAGATATTGACATGGTGTTTGTCTCATTGTAGTTTCTTGCTGCCGATAAAGAGATTAGCTGAGAACGATCAATTGATTGCTTTTCATCATCCTCGGCCAAGCTATCCCGTGCATATTCTGCTGATTCCCAAAAAAGTCATTACTGGAATTGATGAATTGACGAAAAAGGATCGCGGACTACTTCTTGAAGTCATGAAAACTGCTCAAACCTTGGTCAATAAAATGAACCTAAATCAGACTGGTTATCGACTTGTACTTAACGCTGGGGCATATCAAGAAGTTCCCCAGTTGCACTTTCACTTGATTTTGGCTGAATCCACGAATTGCACCAAGGAGCATTAGACAATTTTTGTGAACTTGGTGTACTCGCTGCAGGCGCACAAAGTTTAGTGGATTCGTATTTAAATTATGTCTCTTATTGCTACTCACAATCTTGGAAAATCCTTTGACCCTGTTGATATCTTCGCGGGTTTCAGTTTAAGTATTTCTCATGGGGCGCGTGTCGCACTGGTAGGGCCAAACGGAATTGGCAAAACTACCTTCTTGCGCATCATTGCCGGTAGAGAAACCCCGTCAGAGGGAGAAGTTCATCGAGCGCGCGGATTGACCATGGGCTATCTTCCTCAAGAGTCGGTACTCGAATCTGATCGCACGCTCTGGGAAGAATGTTTACTGCCCTTTGCTGCATTGCGATCACGCGAAGCCGAACTGGCACGCCTGGAAGCGCAGATGAGTGAGCCAAATGCCGGGGACGAAATCCTGGAACGCTATGGGGAATTACAGGAGAAATTTGAGCATGCGGGTGGATATTCTTATGAAACACGCATTCGCCAAGTGCTGACAGGATTGGGGTTCGCCGATGAGGAATTCAATATGCCCCTGGAACATCTCTCAGGGGGGCAGCGCACCCGGGCATTATTGGCTCGCTTGTTGCTCGAGGCACCCACTCTTTTGATCCTCGATGAGCCAACCAATCATCTCGACATTCAGGCTGTAGAATGGCTAGAGAACTATCTCAAAGATTGGGATGGCGCAGCGTTGATCGTCTCTCACGACCGCTACTTCTTAGATAAAGCTTGCAATCACATTTGGGAAATGAGCAAAGCTGGTTGCGAAACCTATCGCGGCAACTATACTCATTATTTACAGCAACGCCAAGAGCGTTGGGAACGCCGCTCCAAAACCTTCGAAGCCGAGAAACTTCGTCTCGAAAAAGAATTTGACTATATCAAACGCAATATTGCCGGGCAGAACGTGTCCAGCGCCAAAGGTAGGCTTAAACGGCTCAGTCGTCAGCTTCAGGCCATAGAACAGATCGGCCTCGATGCTATGCAGGGCAAAACCTGGAGCAAGATCTCCGAGGATGTTATTACTACCAAGAGCATTATGAACGTTGACCAGGCGCATGCCTCGATCAAAGCCTTGCGCAATCCTCTCCAGCGGCCAGAACAGCTCAAACTCAATCTCAGTGCCCAGAAGCGCAGCGGAGAGTTAGTGTTGCGTACATACGATTTAGAGATCGGTTATCCGGGTAATTCCCTTTTCAAATCCCCAGATATCATTTTGCGCCGCCTGGAATGCGCTGCCTTAATCGGCCCCAACGGGGCTGGGAAAACGACATTCCTGAAGACAATTCTCGGTCAATTGTCGCCTCTTAGCGGCGAGGTCGATTTGGGTGCTAGCCTGGATGTGGGTTATTTTGCTCAGGCCCATGAAGAGCTCAACCCTGAGAAAACCCTGGTTGAAGAGATCGAAGCGATGTCAAACATGTACGTTGCCGAAATCCGCAGCTATTTGGCGCGCTATCTTTTCACGCGGGAAGACGTTTTTAAGAAAGTGGCTGTGTTGTCTGGCGGGGAACGCGGTCGTCTGGCATTGGCCAAGCTAGCTTTGGGCGATGCTAATTTCTTGCTGCTTGACGAGCCGACTAATCATTTGGATATCCCAGCTCAGGAGGTGCTCCAGGCTGTGCTCGATGAGTTCAAGGGCACGACTATTTTGGTTTCTCATGACCGATACCTGATCGATGCCTTAGGAACCCAAATATGGGAAATTGATAAAGAGGGAACCAGCCTGAATGTTTTTCGGGGGACATATAGTGAATACCGTCTCAACAAAGATAAATTGGACGCGGCGGACTCCCTCGATGCTGGCTCGATGTCAACCGAAGGGGATTCTTACCGAGATGCGCGTTCTGCCAAGAATCGCCAACAAGCGGAGTTACGCCGCCGCCAGAGGCGGGTTGAAGAGATCGAAAAGCGCGTTGAAGAATTGGAAATGCAGATGGCTGAAATTAGCCATCAACTAGAGAATCCCCCTGAAGACTCCGCTGATGTTCAACGCCTGGGTGATGATTATGTCGAAATCCAGAATGAGATGCACGCCCTGATCGCTGAGTGGGAGCAGTTACAGACCTGATGACCAACGCTTTACCTTGGTGGCAAACCACGACCATATACCAAATCTATCCGCGCTCCTTCAAGGATTCCAATGGTGATGGTATCGGGGACCTGAAGGGGATCATCTCTAAGCTGGATTACGTCAAAGAATTGGGATTCGAGACCATATGGATTTCACCCTTTTTTTGCAGCCCACAAGAAGATTATGGCTATGACATCAGCGATTATTATGATGTTGCCCTGGAGTATGGCGATCTCAACGATGTGCAGAATCTGATCGAAGAAATTCATGCCCGGGGCATGCGCGTACTCTTTGATTTAGTCATGAACCACACTTCCGCCGATCACGCCTGGTTCCAGGAGTCTCGGAGCAGTCGTAATAATCCCAAGAGAAATTGGTATATCTGGCGCGATGGGAAAGGGGAGCGTCCTCCCAACAATTGGAAGGCAATGCCAGGTGGCTCAGGCTGGCATTATGATTACAAAACTGAGCAATATTACTACGCCAGCTTCTTACCCTTCCAGCCTGATCTCAACTATCGCAATCCAGAAGTGAGAGAAACGATGTTGGGGATTGCTAAGTTTTGGCTCGATAAGGGTGTGGATGGTTTTCGCCTGGATATTTTTCATTCCGTTTTCAAAGATGAGCAGTTACGGGATAACCCCATTTCATTGCACTATATTCCTCACAATGATGAAGCCGGATTTTTTCAAAGATGGAAATATCAAGTCCATCAGCCAGAAACTTTCCAACTGGCTATCTCTCTGCGCTCACTGGCGAAAGAATATTCGCCGGAAAAAATGTTGGTAGGTGAAGTTTTTGGGAGCAATGAAATTCTCAAACAATATTTGGGCGCAGACCAAGATGGCTTGAATCTGGTATTCCTGTGGGAATTGCTTAGAACTAAACCAATTGCGAAATTCTTCCGGGAGGTGATTCAACATCATGAAGAGCATTATCCACCTCCCTTCGTGCCTGTTTATGTATATGGCAACCACGATCAAAAGCGGATTATCTCTAAAGTTGGCAACGACCCTAAAATCGCCAAACTTCTAGCGCTTCTGCAGTTCACAGTGCGCGGTGTGCCAGTAACATATTATGGGGAAGAAATTGGCATGAGCGACGTTTATATTCCAGCTAAAAAGGCTCTTGATCCTATTGGACAGCGCTATAAGTGGGCGCCCAAATTCTTAATAGATGCCTTAAATTTGTACATCAACCGTGATGGCTGCCGTACGCCCATGCAGTGGGATGATTCAGCAAATGCTGGCTTCTGCAGTAATGATACCGATCCCTGGTTACCTGTTCATGAGAATTATTCAGAAGTCAATGTAGAATGCCAAATGGGTGATGAAGGTTCACTCCTAAATGTATATCGAAAATTACTGTATTTGAGACGTGATAACAGAGTTTTGCGAGAAGGGACACTCCAACTTTTGGATGAATCAGCCGATTTGGAAGAATTGTTGATTTACCGCCGCGATTGTAAGGATGAAACTGTCTTAATTGTAATCAACTTTGAAAATCAAATCGCTCAATTTAACAACCAAACGGGTTGCGATCAAATTATTTTCTCTGTTGGATATGATCAGACAGAGGAATTTAATGGCAACTCACTGGAGCCTTTTTCGGGTGTCATTCTCCGGGGATAGTAGGTTTCTAGCTAAGGGGTGTTAAAAATTCTCGTTTCCTTGATAGGTTCTTAGTTGCGGCCAGCGTTTAGCAATCCAGCCCACGGCCAGCACGCAGCCCAAACCCCCAGAAATGACGGCAAAGGGAGCGCCTAAGAATTGTGCCACCAACCCAGCCTCAACTTCACCCAGTTGAGGACCGCCCATAAAGAAAATCTGGTTGATACTGGTCATGCGCCCTCGAATATAGTCTGGGGTTTGTAGTTGACGGATAGTATTGCGGATGATCATGCTGACCGTGTCAGATGCCCCCATCATCGCCAATGCAAAGAACGAAATCGCATATGAGCGTGAAACTCCAAAAACCAGGGTCCAAATTCCATAAGAAACCACTGCCATTAGCAGGATCACACCCTGACGTCGGATTACACTAATTTGCGAGATGATCACTGAGGTCAGCGCTGCACCCACGGATTGCGCGGCGGAAAGCCAGCCATAACCAATTTCACTGACCCCTAGGATATCCTTGGCGAAGATTGGCAGCAGGGCATTCGCAGAAGAAAAGAATGTAGCAAAGAAATCCAGGATCATGCTAGCGAGAATGATCGGGTGGTTCAATATAAAATCTATCCCTTCACGAATTGCTAACCAATTTCCTTTAGAGCCACTTCGTTGAAGGGCGATTTGTTGTTCGATTGGACCCATTGCGAATAATGCTAAAAACAGAGCCACGTAGGAAAACGCATTGATCGAGTAAACCCATGTTTGCCCCAAGTAACCAATTACCAGACCGCTGAGTGCTGGCCCAACAATAGATCCGGCGGTGAAAGCCATCGATTGCATACTAAAGGCGTTAGGCAGATCTTGAGCGGGCACCAGGTTTGGCGTTAGCGACTGTCGGGAAGGGAGCCCAAAGGAGTGAGCGATCGCATCCATGACTGTCAATGTGTAGATATGCCAGAGAACTATTTGGCCAGTAAATGTAAGCCAGCTCAGTATTAGCGCGACCCCCATGCGCACTGTTTGAGTTACAAATAACACCCGCCGGCGATCGAAAGTGTCAGCGGTGAGGCCGCCAAATAAGGAAAATATCACAATAGGCACAATGCGCGCAGCGCCGATGGCCCCGAGGGCGATAGGTTGGTCAGTAAGAATTCGGATATGCCAAAGCAGGGCCCAAAATTGCATTTGACCACCGGCAGCGGAAACTAACAACCCGCTCCACAGCAATCGAAAGCGACGATGAAGTAATGAAGGCGGAATGTGCAATTTCATAGCGTTTCAGTGATAGATATTTCAATCTGGGGGAACATCTTTTCCCATATATGACCATAACTCTGGCCAACGATTCCCCACCCAACCTACAGAAAAAATGCAAGCGATTCCGCCAAGGGCTACGGCTAAAGGAACGCCAATCAACCCCCCAAGGAAGCCTGATTTGACATCACCCAGATAAGGCCCGCCCATGAAAAATATTTGATTGACGCTAATCATGCGACCGCGCAATTTGTCTGGCGTGTGCAGTTGCCGGATAGCGCTGCGAATAATTGAACTAACCGAGTCTCCAACTCCCGCAAATATAAGTGCAATTAAAGATAGACAATAGAAGCGTGAAAAGCCAAACACAATCGCCGCGATACTAATAATCAAGGTCGAACCTAGCACTAGTTTCCCTTGATGACGGATAACCTTTATTTGGGAAAGAGCAATTCCGGCTAGTGCGGCACCAATCATTGGCGCGGCGGTGAGTAAGCCATAGGCAAACTCCTCTACGCCGAGAACCTGGCGAGCAAAATAGGGTAAGAGCGAATCGGCGCGCGTGAGTAATGTCGCAAGAAAGTCGAGCAACATTCCAGATAAGATCAGAGGGTGTTGGAACGTGAATCGGACTCCATCTCGAATGGCATCCCAATCCACGCCCGCACTTTTCATTTCAATGGTGTCTTGTTGAACAGATCCGATCAAGATCAATGCTACTGGCATCGCTGCAAATAGCCCTGCCGAAATCAGATAGGAACCAAACTCACCAAACCGATTAATGATGATGCCATTAACTATCGGCCCAAAGATTCCGCCAACTTGGAAAGCGATCATTTCCAGGCTCAGAGCATTGGGTAAATCCGATTCTGGGACAAGGTTTGGGGTAATTGAATAGCGTGCGGGTAAGTCGATGACAAAAGCTGTGGCATGGATGACCAATAAAACATAGATATGCCACAATTGAATCATCTTGGTCAGCGTCAAAATGCCTAAGATCAAGGCCGTGCTCCCCATGATGCTTTGCATCACGAAGACAACTTTACGGCGGCTGAAGCGATCAGCGATGACACCGGCGAATAGCGAAATAAAAATTGTCGGGGCGAGCCGGATCAAGCCGATACTGCCCAGCGCAAATGGGCTATCTGTGAAGCCGCTTATTTGCCAGGGAACTGCCCACATCAGGAATTGATTTCCTGTCCAGGCGAGCAGTAGCCCAACCCAAAAGAGAGCGAATCGACGATGGCGTAATGCTGGGGGTATGTGCATAACGTTGGATCGTTCTTACCTTGAACGTTTAAGTGCCCCAGTCTCTCGGGTAGAGGAAATCGTATCCCACTGTGCGGTTGGTAAGTTTGGCAATGGGAGGTAGAACCCGCTTGAAGTGATTGCGCCGCACACGTTCGATGACTTGATGGACGAACTCATCAGCGAAACCTGCTTCGATACATTCATCGGGGCTGTAACGTTCATCGACCAAGAGATAGAGTAATTTGTCGACTTCTTTGTACGTGAACCCGAGTTCATCTTCATCGGTTTGCCCGGCCCATAAATCCGCGGAAGGAGCTTTATCGACAATCTCATCTGGAATGCCTAAATCTCGTGAGAGTTGGCGCACTTGAGTTTTGTAGAGATCACCGATGGGGTTCAGGGCGCAGGCCGAATCCCCATAGAGAGTGCTGTACCCAAGCAGAATTTCGGTTTTATTACCTGTGCCGACTACCAATCCTTTGAATGCTTCTGATTGATCGTACAGGATGATCATGCGGGTTCGCGCCATCACATTGCCGCGACGCATATCATCCGCATCAGGTAAGCGCTCGAATAGCGGATCAACTATTTCGGTGATCGGCACGGTCAGGGATTGCACAGCGGTTGTGTTGATCACCAATTGAGCATGGTCCAAAGAATCTTGGGACGATGATTTGTAGGGCATGCGTACGGCTAAAACATTTTCTGGACCGAGGGCATCTGCGGCAAGGAAGCAGCTCAAGGCAGAGTCAATCCCACCGGAGAGACCTATCACTGCGCGTTTGAATCCGGCGCGGGTGATCTCGCTTTTGATGAACCCTGTAAGGATTGTGTGAGCCAGCTTTGCATTTATGGCCAGATCAATCATCGTTGTGTACCTCTTCGTTCACCAATTATGCGCATCATCTCGCGTTGAACCAGTGCGGTGCGTTCATCTCGTAAAAGCGGCAATCGAGCGCGAGTCCGGTGCAATTGATCAAGGTCGATCTCGACGGTGACTAAGGCTTCTTTGTGATAAGGACCCTTGACCAGGAGTTCTCCATTTGGGTCGTACACTGTTGAGCCGCCCCAAAAGTGCAGCCCGTCTTCAAAACCGACGCGGTTGGCATGAACCGTGAAACTTGTAAAAAGGCTGGCATAGGCCTGGTTGATATGCTCAACCCAACGAGCAGATTCCAACTTTGGTTCGTTGGTCAATCCCCGGCCCGGGGAGGCTGAGGTAAAAATTAGGATATCTGCGCCATCGAGCCACAGCAAATAAGGTGGTGAGGCATGCCAGAAATCTTCACAGATGGCTATCCCTGCTCGGAAGGTGGGTGTGTCAAATGCCTGGATTCGATCCCCCCAAGCGAAGAAGCGACTCTCATCGAAGAGGGCGTAAGTTGGCAGATAGACTTTGTGATGCACGTGGAGAACTTTGCCCTTTGAAAGGTATGCCCCGGCAATGAAAAAGCGATGGCGGTCGTCTTCATCGACGAAGCCGACCACCAAATCTAATTCCTGGCTGGCTTCAAGCAGCGGAGCGAAGATAGGGTCATGTGCGCTGGGGTGGTGCGCGACCGTTGAGGCAATATCTTGCAATGCATAGCCGGTCAGTGAGAGCTCAGGGAAGATGAGCAAGTCAGCGCCGGCGGATTTGGCTTCTTGGGCAAAGCTGAGGTGCTTTTTGAGATTGGCTTCGACATCGCCTAGTTTGGTATTGATTTGTGCGAGAGCAAGGGTTTGTTTCATAAAGACCAGATTGTTAGTTGGTTTGTTTTTTTGGTGGTTGGATGATTAGAATTAATATTGTCCCAGTGATTGATAATATGAGCAATCCCAAAGACGCCCAAGTATCCAATCCCAGATTTCTCGCCTGGGGAACAGGATCAACTCTCGAAGCGGCTGCCCACAACAAAGTTAGTGAGATGCCGCCCGTTTGAAGTGCTGCTGCCAAGCCAGGGACTGAGATCCAGCCACGGCCCCGCGCTTGATCTACACCCCATGCAATAAATATTGTTAGCAGCGCCCCAATGAGTTGCAGCGGCCAGCGAGTAGCAAATTCTCCCCATTCGTCACGTGCGGGGATACCCCACCAAGCATGTACCTCGGGACCATACATGCAGCCATTGATCCAGGATCCCAACCAGGCGCTGAGTGTGAGGGTAGTAAGCAGAGGAATCAGTTCATCGATAAGTTGTGCGAAGTTTTGCTTCGAAATTGCAGAGAAAATTGAAATCGCCAGAATTCCACCGATCAACGCGCCAACCCCAGTGATGCCCCCTAGCCAGAGTTGGGGAATTTCGAATGGATGGGTCTGAAAATATGCCCAATGAATGGAGATAAAAACCGCTCGACCGACGAGTGCTGCACCCAAAAGTGACCATATACCTGCGTAGAAATTCATCCGAATTCCCTTGCTGGTGGATTGCTGAGTTACCCAGAATAAGCCCAAAGTAGAACCAATGGCAATCAATAGAGAAAAAGTGTAGACGGGCACTTTACCTGGCAAGTAGAAGGCGACATCCATGTCGAAATGATACCATGCTGAACATTAGGCTACGATAATTGAAGTATAATGTTGATATCTTTATTCACGCACTAATTTTTCAATTTCAAATATTATTATTCATAATTCATACCATGAACCATCTAACCACCCAAACCGTAGAATCTATCGAAGATCGGCGCGCTTTTGTATCCTTCCCATGGCGAGTTTATCAAGATGATCCCCATTGGGTGCCGCCACTTTTCTCTGAGCGCATGCTCTTCATTGATCCCGAACATCATCCGTTTTTCGAACATGCTGAAGTTGATTTTTTCCTGGCCAAGCGTGGCGATGATGTGGTCGGCACGATTGCAGCATTTACGAATTACCGCCATAATGAATTTCAGGAGGAGAATATCGGCTTTTTTGGATTCTTCGAGGTGCTCGATGACTCCGAAGCAGCGAAATTTCTCTTAGAGACTGCCGAAAACTGGGTTCGTGAACGAGGTCATGATGCAATCCGCGGGCCAGCACAGTATTCCACAAACGAAGAATGTGGCTTGTTAGTGGATGGCTTTGATGATCCGCCGCGCATTTTGATGACTTATAATCCCCCGCGATACGTGGATTATATCGAAGGGCAGGGCTATCAGAAGGCCATGGATTTGCACGCCTATGCTCAGGACACGGACATCCTTGCGGGTGGCAGCAAATTCCCCCAAAAATTGGTCCGCGTTGTGAAGAAAATAAAAGAAAAGGGCGATATCCATATCCGTAAAGTGGATTTAAAAAATTATGATCTTGAGGTGGAGCGGGTCAAAAAGATCTACAATCAGTCCTGGGCGCGGAATTGGGGTTTCGTGCCGATGACAGATGCCGAATTCGTAGAACTAGGAAAGGAACTG
Organism: Anaerolineales bacterium; assembly: GCA_016785015.1. GTDB lineage: Bacteria > Chloroflexota > Anaerolineae > Anaerolineales > UBA11858 > NIOZ-UU35. The sequence continues at coordinate 14,720 of JADHTJ010000044.1, read as the reverse complement.
CGCCCGATTCTCGACCCTGACCTGACTTTAGTCGCTGAGATAGACGGTGAACCAATTGGGGTCAGCATAACTTTGCCAGATTTGAATCAGCCCTTGCGTTTAGCCTACCCGAGCTCAAAGACTCCGGAGTGGTTGACAATGCTCAAGTTGGTGTGGAATTGGAAAATTACTCGTCAGGTAACCTGGGCAAGAGTCTTGATCTTGGGCGTGTTGCCTGAACACCGGATGCGTGGTGTTGATGCACTTTTTTACTACGAGACAGCAATTGCAGCTTTGAAAAAAGGCATCAAACATGCTGAGATGAGTTGGATTTTGGAAAATAACGATGCCATCAGCCGCCCAATTCGGGTGATGGGTGGTGAGATTTATAAGACGTATCGTTTCTATGAGAAGGCGCTGTAACTGAAGGAAGAATCTTATGGTTGATTTTTTGCTCAATCCCAATTTGGCCTACATTTTTCTTGTGGGTGGATTCTCAATGGCCCTGCTGGCCATTTTTACCCCTGGAACAGGTGTGTTAGAAATTGGAGGGATATTTGCCTTATTGTTGGCAGGATGGGGAGTCTATAACCTGCCCATCAACTATTGGGCCTTGATCATTCTGGTATTGGGGGTGGTACCCTTCATTTTCGCGGTGCGTCAATCCCGGAGGATGGTATACCTGGGGATTTCCATTTTTGCTTTGATTGTGGGTTCTGTTTTCTTATTCCGCGGCGAAAATTGGTGGCAGCCCGTGGTAAACCCTGTTCTGGCGATCGTGGTTTCGATCTTGGCTGGCGGGTTCTTCTGGATCGTCGTCCAGAAAACTTTGGAAGCCGGAGATGCCCCGTTAGCCCATGATCTTGGCCCGCTTATTGGTGCTTTCGGTGAATCCAAATCGGATATTCACCAGGAAGGTTCTGTTCAAGTGCGTGGTGAATTGTGGTCAGCAAACAGTGATAATCCAATTGCTGAAGGCGCGATGATTAAAGTGATCAAGCGCGATGGTTTTGTTTTGAAAGTAGAAGAAGAAAAGTAAATCTACGGAGGTTATGATGTCCTATTCAGTATTAGCTCAAGATATAGTTGCCGCCGGCGGGTTTATAACCTGCCTGGTTGGTGGTGTGATCATTATTGCGTTGGTTTTGCTGGCCAGTGCGATAAAGATTATCCCCGAATATCAACGTTTGGTTGTCTTTCGCCTGGGACGTTGTGTTGGCGCTAAAGGCCCCGGGATTGTATTTCTGATCCCAGTTATCGACCGCGGTGTACGCGCGGATTTGCGTGAACAAGTACGCGAGATCCCTCATCAGACGGCTATTACCGCAGATAATGCCGGAATTTCTATTGATTTCATTTGGTATTACAAGATCCTTGATGCGGTCGAAAGTGTTTTGCAGGTTGGCAACTTTGAATCGGCAGCCCAAGGAATGGCCACGACCACACTGCGTGCTGTGATTGGTGGTATCCAACTCGACGAAGTGTTGGTAGAGCGCGAACACATCAACAGTATGCTGCGCACTCGCTTGGACGAGGTTACCGAGCGCTGGGGTGTCAAAGTCACCAATGTGGAAATCCGCGAAATCATTCCACCTAGAGAGATCCAGGATGCAATGAACCGTCAGATGACTGCAGAACGTGTACGCCGTGCCTTGGTCACAGAGTCATCTGGTGAGCGTGATGCGGCAATCAATGTCGCTGAAGGCCAAAAGCAGGCTGCTGTCCTTGAAGCGGAAGGATTAAAGCGAGCAGCTATTCTGGATGCTGAGGGTGCCAAGGAAGCTCAACTTCTTCATGCAGAAGGATATGCCTCTGCCCTGGAGAAGATCTTCGAAAAAGCCAAGGCAGTCGATCAGAAGACCATGACTCTGCAATATTTCGAAATGCTGAAGGACTTGGGCGCCTCGGAGGCGACTAAATATATCTTCCCGATGGAGTTCACCAGTTTGATCAGTGATTTCGTCAAAGGGCAGAAAGAGTAAATTAAGCTGGATCACGCCCAAAGGAGTCAGTATGTTCCTGTTGACTCCTGGCAGTATCATTCAGAAAAGATGAGATTCAAATCTGCAAATCAGCCAGGTAGCTCGGTGGAGATTTTCCCAGCTACCTGGCGCGATTTAACCGAACTTCGTCATTTGGAGCAAGTTTGCTTCCAAAAAGATGCCTGGCCGCTGCTGGATGTGATTGCAGTGTTGTCATTTTCGGGAATTGTTCGCTTAAAAGCAGTCATTGATGGACAGATGGTGGGGTTCATTGCGGGAGAAATTCGCAATCCCCCAGAATTGGCGTGGATTGCCACGATTGGGGTTTTGCCTGCCTTCCGGCGACAAGGAATCGGCAGCGCATTATTGAGCACCTGTGAAGAAGGCCTGGGAGTTGAACGAGTTCGCTTAAGTGTGCGCCAGGGGAATGAAAATGCCATTCGGCTGTATAAAAGTTTTGGGTATCAGCAGATTGGCACATGGCCGGAATACTATCGTGGGGGTATCGATGCGGTCGTCTTGGAGAAACACTTTTCGGATAGGCTATAATATTGTCCTATGCGTTTAGATGAATTGCCCGACCCAATTTTTATTGCTCGCCCCAATGCCTTGCGAAGATTGGTCGAAGAGCTTTCCAGTGAATCTCACATCGCCGTGGACACGGAAGCAAATGGACTATATGCTTACCGTGAACAGGTATGTTTAATCCAGTTTTCTACTCCTACAACTGATTATCTGGTTGATACCCTGGCTCTTGATGATTTATCTCCATTAGCCGCTGTTTTTGAAAACCCAAATATCGAGAAAGTTTTCCATGCTTCTGAATATGATTTGATTATCCTTCACCAGGATTTTGAGTTTTCAGTTGTGAGCTTATTCGATACCATGATCGCAGCTCGAATTTTGGGCTGGAACGCGGTTGGACTGGGCTCGATCCTCGAAGATCTCTTTGACATCCGCGTAAACAAGAAATATCAACGAGCAAATTGGGGACAGCGACCAATTTCTAAAGAGATGATGAACTATGCACAAATTGATACTCACTTCTTGCTGCCATTGCGCGATCAGATAGAGCTAGAACTTAAGGAAAGCGGGCGGTGGCCTCTAGCCGTAGAGGATTTCCTGCGTTGCAGCCAAGTGGATTCATTGAATCACCGTAATGGAAATGGAGATTGCTTCCGTATCAAGGGAGCACATGATCTCAAACCTCAGCGAGCCGCTGTATTGAGAGAGTTATGTATTTTTAGAGATCGGAAGGCTCGCTCCATGGATCGTCCTTTGTTTAAGGTAATTGGTGACAAGTCGCTCCTTGAAATTGCTGAAAAGGCTCCAAAATCAAACAAGGAACTGGAGAAAATTAGGGGTATTTCCAAGCGTCAGGTAAATTGGCTCGGAGAGGGGCTTCTGGCATCCGTAAAACGAGGACTTGCGGCTAAACCTCTAGCACCCGTACGAAAGCCGCGACCCAATTATCAATACCTCAATCGTGTTGATCAGTTACGGTCTTGGCGAATTCGCAAAGCGCAAAGTTTTGGTGTCATGTCAGATGTTGTGATGCCTAAAGATTTATTGCTTGATCTTGCAGAAAAAAATCCGGGATCAAAATCCGAGCTAAATCTAATTTTAGAGAGTGTTCCCTGGCGCTTGGGGGAGTTCGGGGACGAATTACTTTCTCTGCTAGGGTCGTCTAAGAAATAAACCCCAAGGAGGTTCAATATGAAGATCCATTTTCATGGCGCGGCCCGAACGGTTACTGGGTCGCAGCACCTATTAGAGATTAATGGTCACAAACTCCTCTTGGAGTGCGGTTTATTCCAGGGCAGACGCAAAGATACGTATGAACGCAATCGCCATTTTCATTTTGACCCCAAAGAACTAGACGCAGTGATCCTCTCCCACGCACATATCGATCACAGTGGGAATTTGCCGCAGCTATCCAAAGATGGCTATGAAGGCCCCATCTACGCTACGAAAGCGACCGCTCACCTGGGGAATATCATGCTGATGGATTCGGGCCATATTCATGAATCCGATGCAGCATATATCAATAAAAAGCGTGCCAAACGCGGGGAACCTCTTGTAGAACCTCTTTATACCCAAGTAGATGCAGCCGCTGTAGCCCAGTGTTTCGTTGGAACACCCTATGAGAAAGAATTCGAACCCATCCCAGGTGTGGTTGCCCGATTTGTTGAGGCCGGGCATATCTTGGGGTCAGCGGCTGTTGTATTGGATATCGAAGAAAATGGCCGCAAGTTCCGCCTTTGGTTTTCGGGTGATATTGGGCGTAGAGATATGCCGCTTTTGCGCGACCCAGTTCTGCCCAGCGATACAGATTTCTTGTTGATGGAATGCACCTATGGAGATAAAACGCATCGCGACCCTCAAATTGCATTTGAAGAGTTCTATGAAGTAGTGCATAAAACTGTTAATCGCGGTGGCAAAGTGATCATTCCCGCCTTTGCAGTAGGTCGTACCCAGGAGTTAGTGTACGCACTCCATCAAATGATCGATAGTGGAGATATTCCACGCATTCCGGTTTTTGTGGACAGCCCATTGGCAATCAACGCTTCGGAGATTTTCAGTGCCCACCCAGAGGTGTTCGATGAAGAAACCAAGGAATTTATGCGCAACGATCAGCATCATGCTGCATTAGGTTTTGACTTGTTGTCTTATACCCGCTCTGTTGAAGAGTCAAAAGCCATCAATGACGTCAAGGGACCGGCAGTGATTATCTCTGCATCGGGTATGGCCGAAGTAGGGCGTATTCTCCATCACTTGAAGAACAATATTGAGAATCCGCGCAATTCAATATTAATTGTCTCCTGGCAGGCGCCGCATACCTTGGGTCGCAGATTGGCGGATCGTGAAGAACAAGTCAAAATTTTTGGCAAGGTGTACAACCGCCGAGCAGAAATAGCTACAATTGGTGGTCTCTCTGCACATGCCGGGCAACATTTACTCGTTGAATATGCGGAGGCAGTCAAGGATCAAGTTCAGAAGGTATTCTTGGTGCACGGTGAGGAACGTGGCGCGAGTCCGCTGATGGAGAAACTCAATGAAGTTGGTATCTCGGATGTGTACTTCCCAGATGCCCATACTTCAGTAGAAATCTGATGTAAGAAGTGGATATTTCGATCACTCTAGATGATTGCAAAAAACACAATTTGCAGAGGAATTTATCATGGGTGATTGGAATAAAGCCGTTATTGAAGAGTTTCGCGCGAATGAAGGCAAAGTGGGCGGACATTTTGAAAATATGTCTTTGCTATTGCTGCATACGACTGGTGCAAAAAGCGGAAAACCGCGTATAAATCCAGTCGTCTATCTGGAAGACGGAAATAATCTAGTGATCATTGCATCCAAGGGAGGCGCATCGATGCACCCTGCTTGGTACCATAATTTGGTCGCCAACCCTGAAGTCAGTGTGGAAGTTGGCATCGATAAGTTCAAGGTTCAAGCAACTGCCATCGAAGAGCCAGAACGTTCAAAACTATATTCGAAGATGTCGGTGAAATATCCTTTCTTCGACGAGTATCGCCAAAAAACAGATCGCGTCATCCCAGTAGTTACTTTGACACGCAATTGATGCATTTCTGTTTACCCATCAATTCTCCCCTGGTATAATTCCCCCGCTATTGGAGAGGTGCCAGAGTGGACGATTGGGGCGGTCTCGAAAACCGCTGTAGCCGCAAGGCTACCGAGGGTTCGAATCCCTCCCTCTCCGCTAATCAAACCGGGTTGCTAAATAATTGAGAGCAACCCGGTTTTCATTATTAAATTGGTAAAATTTCACCACGCTAATTTTATGGAGATACCCCATGACTGACACAAAAGATTTCTTTTGCTCCGATCTTGCCAGCGAGTATGAAATCCCCCTGATTGGCACTGCCACCCGCGGGGATATCTGGTTTTTGTTGGAATACACTGGAGCTTGGGGTGCAAAGGCTTTTAATGAGAGCGATATTCCCCAAAAAGTGAAAAGCTATTTGTCTGGCTTCGCTGTTGATGGCAAGTGCATCCGCATTTTATTGATTCGACAGGATCGATCAAAACCGCATCATGGGATCCACCTCTTTGTTGGTCTGACTTCCCCAACACAACCGCGCCTATATGAGTATCAACTAAATAATTATTCAGAAATCTTGAACTTGGATTATAGCTGGCTTTCATCTGAAGATGAAAATTATGTAGCCCCGAGGGATGAGCCGCTTTATTTAGTTTGTACCAACGGTAGGCGAGATAAATGCTGTGCGCGGTATGGCCCCAATATTTACCAGCAATTGGTAGATGAAGCTGGTGATGCGGTCTGGCAATCTTCACATATTGGGGGGCATAATCAGGCCCCAATCATGTTGTTCTTTCCTCATGGCGTGAATTACGGTAGAGCGACTCCCACCGAAGCGCGCGCGTTAGTGCGTGAATATCAAAAAGGCAAGATCGTTCTAAACCATTATCGCGGACGGGTGGGAATTGAATCCCACTTGCAAGCTGCGGAGCATTTCTGGCGCGAGGGTACTGGTGTGGTAGATTTGCCGGGAATGCGGATTGAATCCGTTTTGCAAGTTGACGACGATCGGTGGGACATTGATGTTAGCAATTCGCAAGGGGATAGGGTGGAGAAAATCCAGATTGAACGACGCAAAACAGATTTCAGCGTCCCTATCACCTGCACCAAGAAAAAGGAAAGCCCTATTGTGTCTTTCCATCGAGCTTGAAACCCCCATGAAAATAGCCACACTTTGTTATCTGCGCAAAGATGAGCATACCTTGATGCTCCATCGTGTCAAGAAAGAAAACGACATGCACGCCGGAAAATGGAATGGTTTAGGCGGCAAATTTGAGCCTGGAGAATCGCCTGAAGAGTGTGCCCGTCGCGAAATTCTGGAAGAATGTGGTCTGATTCCCAATGCGCTCATTTTGAAGGGAATTATCACCTTTCCTGCATTCGATGCAATTGATGATTGGTACACCTTCATCTTCCTGGTTCCTGAATTCGATGGGCAGATGATCGATTCTGATGAAGGAAATCTTGAATGGATTCCCAATGATGAGTTATTGGATTTGAATTTGTGGGCTGGGGATCGCGTCTTCTTGCCCTGGCTGGATCAGGAAGAGTTTTTCTCTGGCAAATTTGTCTATGATCGAGGGGAATTTGTCGATTACGAAGTTTCTTTTTATTGATGCTGAGGATTTAATATCTCTGTCAATTCTCCCAATGAGCGGATGACTGCGCATTCAGCATCAGGGAAAATTCCGCGCGGGTCCAATAGAATTGGTGTAATGCCAGCATTTTTAGCGCCAAGGATATCAGCGTAGTAATTGTCGCCTATGTAAACGATGCGCTCGGGGGAACTGCCTGTTACTTCAAAGGCGCGGTTGAAGATAGCAGGATCGGGTTTCCAGGCACCGACTTCAGCGGCGACATAGGCAAAATCTAAGTAGGGGGATAAACCTAGTTCCTGGAGTTCTTCATTGCAGGGGTTGGTCCGATTGGACACTAACCCAACTTTGTAACCGGCCTCACGCAGAAAGCCTAGGGTGGTGAAATCTTCTGGGTGCACCTGGCTTTGGGGGTTATACCCCTCTTCCATTCGTTGAGCCAGCTTTGGTCCAAGGTCTGATGCTTCCCCTTTGATAACTCCTAATGCCATAAAATAACGCGTACAGTAATTTTCCCAGAATGGTTTTTCCAGCCTGTCAAATCCTTCTATATCCTGGGCGAGCTCTTCAGATTGAGCCCAATAACGATGCGCCCATTGCGCGCCTCGGCGGTGGCATTCAGGAGAATTGGATATTCCAAGACTCACTGCAAAATTGAACTGGGTTTCATCAGCCGAGGGGACATTGTGGCGAAGCGTGCCATCTAGGTCAAAGATGACAGTTTCGATGTTGTTGCGATGTAGCATTCAGCCTCCGATGTACGACATTTCTACTTTGGGGAGAGAACTGGTTTCCGAAGAACGGATTTCCGAATAGCGATCCTGGCGTGGCTGCCAAATATTTGTGATACGCTCGGAGATTTCTTGATCGGAGGCGCCGGCTCGGATCATGCTGCGCAGATCGTGGCCGTTGACACCAAAAAGACAGGTATAAAGTTCACCTTTGGCTGATAAGCGTAAGCGAGTGCAATTACCACAAAATGGTTGGGTGACAGAGGCAATCACGCCCACTTCCCCGCCACCATCTTTATATCGCCAACGATTGGCAACTTCACCCTGGTAATTAGGCTCTATAGGTTCAATGGGCATTTCAGCATGGATGATATCGACAATTTCTTGGGCGGGAATAACATCATCCATGCGCCAGTCATTGGTGCTGCCCACGTCCATAAATTCGATGAAACGCAAGATGTGGCCACTGCCGTGGAAATAACGTGCCATGGGAAGGATATCCTTCTCGTTGACTCCGCGTTTGATAACCATGTTTATTTTGATAGGTGAAAAACCCACATCTGCCGCAGTTTGGATGCCATCCAGCACACGTTGGACAGGGAAATCGGCATCGTTCATTTCCTTGAAAGTATCTTCGTCCAGTGCATCTAGGCTAACAGTGATACGGTTCAAACCTGCATCCTTCAGAGCATGGGCCTTTGCTTCCAAGATCGAGGCATTAGTTGTCATGGCTAATTCGACATTAGGAATTTGGGCGAGTAACCTAACAAGGATCTCGATATCGCGGCGTAGGAGAGGCTCACCCCCAGTCAAGCGTATTTTCCGGATGCCAATGTGCGCCATAACATGCGCTACTCGTGTAATTTCTTCGAATGTGAGCAAATCCGCGCGAGGTAGAAATTCATAATTGTGTCCGAAAATTTCTTTGGGCATGCAATATGAACAGCGAAAATTACAGCGATCAGTTACAGAGATACGCAAATCACGTAATGGGCGTCCAAATTTGTCTTTTATCGTCACAAAATTACCTCGTTGTTATAGCCAATAAAAATTGTTCGGCGAATTATACTCTACCAGACCGCTGATTTCTAGAAAATACTGATTAGCACGATAGTATCATCGTTGAGGGGGTTCTTGCTCAAAGTAATGGTACATCTTTGGTCAGCATTTTTGTATGAGAGCACTGCGTATGTTGATGTCAGGACTGTGGTGTCATCACCTACATTCCAGCCATAATTTGGCATCGCATTGCGATAGAAATCGACCGCATCGCCTAAATCCATCGGTGTTGTGTAAGAAACCAGACTGCTGCTGCCAAAGAAATCACTGATTTCTCCACCTACGACTGGGATATTCGAAGGCGCCTCACCATATGCGCCCTCGGTGATCACTACCTGGGCGGTTGCGACAAGGTTAGAACCTTCCTCTGGGATATCTGTAATTGCAGCTTGCATGGTTTCAAATAAGCCCATCGCATCAGCAGTTTGCACAATGCCACTTCCTTCCACGGTGGATATGATATTTTGACCAGCAGTGGCCAATGCTTGTGCAGTCTGAGCTGCGCTCTCTACCTGAGCTGCTTTTTCAGCCACGTCGCTAACTGCGGTACATGCCAAGACAGCGAGAATAAGCAGGATAATCCATCCGAATTGATATGTTTTCATTTTTGTTCTCTCCTCTCTAGCGCTATGTAATTATGTTTTACCACAAATAGATTAACAGAATCTTTGCAACCCCTCTTGATTATCTCCGTATATTTGAGTAAGCACATAGAGCTTAGTGCAAAATAAATTGATAGAAATGGTTGAGGAGGATTAACCATGGGCTTGATAGAATTTATCGTAGGGATTGTTACCGGGATTTTGGGTCTGGTTTTCGGCATCATCGGAGTGGTTTTAGGGATAGTAGGCGGGATCATTGGTTTGGTGTTGGCCATAGTCGTTGGCGCGATTCTGCTCGTTTTGGGACTCGTCCTGATCCCCTTAGCGCTGCCGATATTGTTTCTAATCTGGATCTTTTAATTCTATAATCAATCTCAATAACTTGAAAGAAGCGATGCCCACTCCCAAAAGGATAAAGGGCGTCGCTTCATTTTTATATTGACGATTGGAAAATATTCAGAGTATGTAACATGATTGTTACTAAATGTTGTTTGCGATGAAATTTCAATAATGTTGAAGACAAAATAGTGTCAATACTAATCCATTTTAGATGACTATTAGTACCCGAGAGCTATATCGTTGCCGTGATAGTTTAGATATAATCAAAATGGAAATTGTCACATAAATTACACAATTTGTATCATAATTGACAAACATATTTGCTGAAGGCGTTGCCTCAGATATTGGGAGCGCAGGAATTCATAGAAGCATATCATTGCGCGTTGTCAGGGTTTTTCAGCCTTCAAATGAGTTTCAACCAGTAAGTAAGAAAATTTCCTGGTATTTTTGTTTTTTCTGAAGGCAAGAATTGTTATATTTTTGATGAAGTCGACCTTCTCTGTGGCATTGAAGATTACAACCATTGCTATTGCATTTTCTTTTGCTCTAGCAAATTTTTCGTTTGTCTATGCTGATGATGGGGAGAATCCGCACCCACCATCAACAGAGATGCAAACTAATAAATCAAAAGAAACTCTTGATGTCGGGGAAAACCTGGATATCGATTCAGCGGACGATATTTATCAAACAGACCAATCAGACCAATTGGGGGAAGAGAATAATCAATCTTTGATAAGAGAAACAATAATCGATGAGGGGAGTGATGAGTTGGGATCTGACGCCATCCCAGGTAATGAGTCATTTTATTCTGAAGGCCAGGTTGACACTTCTAATGAAGAACATGTGACTGAGGTGAATAGTGATCCTTTAGTGGGATCCGCACTTGAGGGGATACAAACGGATTCAGAAGAATCTCAACCTAGAGATGGTGATAATCTCTCTGTAGAAGTTGCAGAGAGCCAACAAGAAATTATCTGTGACGAACCTATTAATGTGGAAAATGATGAATCTGAGGATGGAAATAACGAATCATGCATGGCTCCAGAAGAACCAGAAATACCTGAACAAACTGAGGTAAAAGTAATTGAAGAGCCATCTCCTGAAGAGAAGTCAGATGTTGAAGACGAAGAACCAACTCAATTAGAAAAAGACTCATCCAATAAGGATCAAGAATTTATCATTCCTGATCCTTATTTCTTTGTAGATAATGTCAAACATAGCTACTTACCCGCTGGTGGTGATTGCAATGGTGCTTTAAAATGCGCCGTATCTTCTACACCCATTCAGGATGCCATTGATGCAGTCACAGGTGGGTTGACTCCTGATGATGGCACCATATATATGGAAGGTGGCATTTACGAAGAGAATGTATCCATCATAAATCTTGATCTTGATCTAACACTGCAAGGTGGAATAGATGGAAACGAAACTTCACTAAATGGATCATTCTTTATTGGTAACTCTTTGAAACGAATCGTTGTGCGGCAGTTGGAGTTTAATGCTGGTTTTAGTGTTGTTGGATCTGTTGATGTAACTGCACAAGAAAATATTTTCAACTCTGGTGTTGCGGTTATCGACAGCAATATTGATGTAGATGATAGCTCACTAAATGCAGGTATGGCAGTTGTCAATTCGTCAGCCAAACTTGTCAATTGTGAAGTAAATGCTGGAATCGCAGAGATTAATTCAAATGTAGATATTATTGATGCAGATCAAGATGGGATTGCAGATATTTCTGCTGAAAGTTCTGCTGTTTCTGTAGAGAATACAACCTTTTCTGATGGATCAAGCGTAATGGTAGAAAATTCGACCTTGGATATTTCCGGTACATCTGGGGATGATGTCATTGAAGTCAATCTAACTGGGAATTTGGAAAGTTCCGTGGTTATTGATGGAGGCGAGGGTTCGGATAGGTTGACATTTAATTTGGATGGAACATCTGATAATGTAGATGTGACTGATAGTGGCACATCAGGTGATGATAGTTTGGTTCTAAATCTACGTGGTGAATCTGATACACAAGTGGGGGATAAGCAGGTTAGAGCTGGCGATGAGATCGTTCGATTTGAAAAGATAGAAGAGCTTGGTTTGAATGCAGAAAGCAACATAGATTTGAGTGGCACGATAGTTATTGATGAACAACTCACAATCGTTTCGGAACAGGGAAGCATTTTGCAGCCAGATGGAAAGTTAGTTACAGAACGCTTGGTACTCCAGGCTGCGGGTGGAGTTGGCAGTATAGAAAAACCAATTAACACTAAGGCTACAAAATTAGCAGCCCAGGCTGTAGATACCGGTGGAGTTTATATTGAGAATGAAGGCGGCCTAATTATTGCCAAGATTGATGATGTGGTTGGTGTTAGTGCCTCGGGGGGCGGAATTGGGATTAGCTCCAGTGGCCCCATAACAATCTGTAACTGTGTCAAAGAATCTGGAAGCGGTGACATTCTAATCACTGCTAACGATGATCGACGAGAAGGTTCGAGCATTAATATTAATGCAGAAATACTTGCATCGGGTGGAAATGGTAACGTTACAATAAATGCTGCTGATGACATTATCCAGGCTTCTGGATCGACAGTATCTACAACTGGAGTTGGAAAAATTACAATTGAAGCTGGCCAGCGATCACATTCCGCTGCAATTTCGATCTCTGGGACTGTTGGGAGTGAGAATGGCGCGATCAACCTCATTGCTACAAATGGCATAGTTCTTGCTGAAAATGCGTCCATTTCTACTGCTGGAGAACTTTACATTAACGCCGATAGTGATGGGGATGGTATCGGTTCTTTTGTGCTTTTTGAAACAGCAGAGATCAATGTGCAGGATAACAACTTCGAGATGATTGCTGCCGACATTGATCTTGACGGGCAGATCAATATTGGTTCTGGAGATGTTAGTTTTGAACCCTCGCAAGAAGATGCTGAACGATTTATTGGTATTGAAGGAGTTGGTTTTTCTCTGAGTTCAGCTGAATTGATGCGCGTCCTCTCCATTGGCACGCTATCCATTGGAGCTGAAACCAACTACGGGGTTGTTCGAGTTGATGAACTGGAACTTTCAACAGCTAGTTATGATTTATCCATTTATGGGGGTGAGTTTGATCTTGGAAAAATTTCTTTGGCGCTTGGTATGGTTCTTCAATTAGCCGCAATTGGAGGGATATTTGATCGCAATGGCAATGGCCGCAACATTACCATACCAGGCGGGTCGCTGCTCATACGCGCAGCCAATTTTGGTACGCAGGCTGATGTTATCGAAACAGCAGTCGACATGCTCTCGGCGCAGATTAATCTGGTTGGCGGGGCATTCGTCAGTGATTTGAACCATCATGACCCACCACAGGCTGACTACACTCTAAACGCAGGTCTTTATATTATCAACGACGGCAACCTCACCATCGGAAACCATGGATTAACGGTAGATGGTGAGGTTTCTATTTCTGTGATAGGTCGCCTGGACATTGTTGCCCCTGTGGATGGTTCTAGCGCAGTGAGGTTGACTGCTTATGAGCTGGATGTTCAGTCTACTATTGAGGGTGATCCTGTTTCGTTGAGAGAAGTCCCCGATCCGCACCTGACCAGTAGTAGTACTCTATACAATTACTTGACCATTCAAGAAGCCATCAATGCTGTCGCAGGTGGCTTGATTCCTGACGATAATACAATCTACGTTGAGAGTGGAACATACACTGAAAACCTAACCTTAACAAATCTTTCAGATTTGATCATCCTCGTTGAAAGTAGTGGTGAAGCAACCATCGCCGGTACAATCAGTATTACTAACGGGGCTAATATCCAGTTTGAAGGTTTCTCAATTACAAATACAATTACCTTAACGGATTCAAGTAATATTTATTTCGTTGGTACTAGTGGTGCCGACAGTTTCGATTTCAGTCTTGACGGCACTGGCGATGTGTCTGTGGACAGCGCTGCAGGCACGGACACTGTTTCTTTAGATGGAACTTTAGAAATCGAAATAACCTCTGCAGCGGATTATGATCAGTTCACTGTCACCAATACTGAGACCTTGAATTTGAGCGGGACTCTGGAAGTCACCCTAGTGGGCGGCTACACCCCTTCTGTGGGTAACAACTTCGAGTTTATGACCTTTGGCTCCGTCTCCAATGATTTTACTTCCTTTAGTGGGTTATGGATCGGAAGTGGCCAATATTTCAAGCCAGTTATGAGTGGATCAAATTATGTATTGCAGGTAACCAAGGTCCCTGGCAGTTTTGAGAATGTCACCCTTGACACTCAAACCATGCTGGATGACTTGATGGAAGTCGTTGCAAACAAAGCCAGTGGACCAGTCACGGTTAGTGGCAGCCTGGAATTTTCAGATTTCGTGACCGCAAGCGGCAGCATTGGATTTGAGAGGGTTGGTACACAGATCAAAGTCGCAGCCAATAACGTTAGTTCACAACTAGTTGCTGGCAGCTTCCAAGCTGGAATTTCTAATGGATCTCTGGCCATGATCCTCCATGATAGTGGTGAGCGGATTGTTTATGCCAGTGGTACCTTCAATCTCAGCGGTGGCGATTTTGCGAATGCCAGCGGGACGATTACTGTAAAGGAAAACAACACCGGCTCGAATTTCAGTGCTCAGGATGTCACTGTTGACGCGGTAACAGTCAGCGTGGCAGCAATAGATGATGGTGTGCAGTCTTTATCTGGTACTAATCTAAATGTAGATGTCTCTGGTTTTATATCACTAACTAGCGGTAGTATGGGGTTCAAGAAGGTGGGGAGTGAGATCGTGGCGGCGGGGAACGGGATCACGGCGAAGTTGTCGGTGAGTGCTTCGGTGTACCTGCAACTGGCTGGGGCGAACTTTGGGCTGAGAGCGCAGGATGGGCAGACGGCGTT
>JADHTJ010000208.1 GCA_016785015.1 Anaerolineales bacterium | reverse complement strand
ACGTTTCTGTGGCTCAGGAATGCGATGGAGCCGCAAGGGAGCTGAACGTCTTTTGCCCATTCGCTCGGCTATCTTGAGTAATCGATTCGACAAAATGTGGAGCCGTGCTTATAACTCACCCCCAAACTGAAATACGCCCTTCCCATAGAACCAACTTGCATGTTACAATATTTTAGATATAATTGGTAAAATTGATGTGTTTATTCTTTTTTTCACAAACCAATTCTTCTGTTCTCAAATTAGCATTCCAGTTATCCATATTTCAGAGCACTCAATGTGCCAAGTCAAATGCGCGATCAATAAATTCCAAATTTGACTGTCGTAACCATCAGGAAAGCCTAGTGTTCTACACTTGTTCAAGCCAATTCTTCTATGAAAAGTGATCTTGTCCATCTGGGTGTTGAAAATATCTCCTTGAGTTTTGGTGGCACTCAAGCCTTAATGAAAGTCAGTATTGATGTATATCAAGGCGAGATTCTGGCGATCATCGGCCCAAACGGAGCTGGCAAAACATCGACGCTGAATTGCATTAGTGGGTTCTATCGCCCAAATGCGGGATCAGTATATTTCGAAAATCAGAATATCACCAACCGTCCAATCCATAAAATCGCCGAATTAGGGATTGCACGAACGTTCCAAAATATCGCTCTGTACACGGGCCTAAGCACGTTAGACAATATCATGGCAGCCCGGCATGTGCATATGAAATCAGGAATGTTGAGCTGTATGCTTTATTGGGGGCTCGCGCACAAAGAAGATATCGAACATCGCCGAGTAGTTGAAGAAATCATCGATTTCTTGGAAATCGAGCATATTCGTAAAGCCGTTGTGGGCGCACTGCCGCATGGTTTGCGAAAACGCGTCGAACTGGGACGCGCCATGGCGCTTGAACCAAAATTGCTTCTCCTCGATGAACCGATGACGGGCATGAACCTCGAAGAAAAAGAGGACATGGCCCGTTTTATTTTAGATATCCACGAATTGCAAGATACGACAATTGTCCTGATTGAACATGATATGGGACTGGTTATGGATATTGCTGACCGCATCATTGTTCTTGATTTTGGAAGCAAAATTGCAGAAGGCACTCCAGAGGAAGTCAGCAATAATCCTGCTGTCATTCAGGCCTATTTGGGACAGGAATATTAGATTTTCCAAGATAACAAACGATCAATCGAAGCTGTGACAACTACATGAGCCATCTTGAAACTTTGCCCAAACATTTTATGGAAAAAGTGGCCCGATACGGTGACCGCAAGGTTGCTGTTCGCCAAAAAGATTTAGGTATTTGGCAGGAGTTCACCTGGGCCGATTCCTACACACAGGTGCGAAATTTTACTTTAGGATTGGTTGCCCTAGGCCTTGAAAAGGGCGATAAAGTAAGCATTGTCGGCGACAATGACCGCCAATATATGTGGGCTGATCTTGCCATCATGGCTGCTGGAGGAGTAACAGTCGGTATCTTTACTGACGCCAGCCCCAGCGAAATGGAATTTGTCATCAAACATTCCGAATCAAAATTTGCTTTGGCGAAGGATCAGGAACAGTGTGACAAGCATTTGGAAATCAAAGAGAACATCCCCCAAGTTGAAAAGGTGATTTATTGGGAACCGCGCGGGATGTGGTATTACGATGACCCCTGGCTGATGTCTTATGCTGAGGTACTCGATCTCGGAAAAAAGCTGCACGAAGAACGACCGCAACTCTTTGAAGATCTTGTTTCATCGGGTACAGGTGAAGATCTTGCCAATTTGTGTTATACCTCGGGGACTACAGGAGTCCCCAAGGGCGTTATGCTCACTCATGACATTTTCCTCTCGGCAGTAGAAAGCTTCCATTTATTAGAACCACGCCTGGATACAGACAATATTATTTCATTCACTCCGTTGGCGTGGATCGCGGAGCACACTCTGGCAGTGACTCCCCACGTCATGTACGGCATGATTGTCAACTTTCCTGAGTCGCCAGAAACTGTGCGAGAGAATATTCGCGAAATTGCCCCAGAATTTCTATTTTATCCCTCTCGGCTTTGGGAAAACCTGACTGCCATCATCCAGGTGCGTATCACCGACAGTACCTGGATCAACCGTCTCTTGTACGATATATTTTTGCCAATTGGGTATAAAGTAGCTGATTTACGTTATGAGAAGAAATCAATAAACATCGGCTATAAAATCTTGAACGCATTGGGAGATTTCCTGGTCTTTCGACCACTGCGCGATCAATTGGGGTTGACACATATTCGCACTGCAATTACTGCAGGCGCTTCTCTCAGCCCAGATATGCTGCGTTTCTTCCGAGCTATGGGCATAAACCTAAAACAAGTATATTCTTCAACCGAAACAGCCGCGGCAGGGACCCAACACGATGATGAAGATGTCAAATTTGTCAGCGTTGGAAAACCATTGCCGAATATTAAATTCAATATATCGGAAGAAGGGGAGATCTTGATCGGCGGGAAAAACGTTTTTGTGGGGTATTACAAAAACGACGAAGAAACGGCTAAATCACTTTCTATCGATGAGCATGGCCTTCGCTGGTTTCATACCGGTGATGCCGGCTATATTGATGATGATGGCCACCTCATTTACCTGGACCGCGTCAAAGATATGATCACCCTGGCTAGTGGAGAAAAATACTCTCCACAGTTCCTCGAAGGACGCCTGAAGTTTAGCCCGTATATTCAGCACGCCATGGCGATTGGCGCAGAAGACAAAGAATATGTCACCACATTGATCAATATTGATTACGACAATGTTGGTCGTTGGGCTGAGAAAAAGGGGATTTCATATACTACCTTTACGGATCTCTCCCAAAAATCTGAAGTATATCAAGTCATCCAAGAGGATGTCGAACGGGTCAACAGCTCGCTGCCGTCTGGCGCGCGCATCCGCAAATTTGTACTCATGCACAAAGAATTTGATGCTGATGAAGCTGAAATGACCCGCACACGCAAGCTGCGCCGCGGCCTGTTAAATGAGCGCTATCAAGAAATCATTGAGGCCATGTACAATGGCCAAGATGAAATTAGGGTAAGTGCAGAAGTCAAATATCGTGATGGACGAACAAGCACAGTAGATACAACTGTCCACATTGCGAATCTTGAAATGGAGGATCTCCCCGCATGAATTGGCAGTTATTGCCGCAATTTGCCATTACAGGAATCTTGGCCGGCGGGCCAATAGCACTGATCGCTTTAGGATTGGTTCTGATCTTTAAGTCTTCGTATATTTTTAATTTTGCCCAGGGGCAGTTGCTGCTGCTAGGTGCGCTGATTACCTGGTATTTTTCGATCGAATTGGAATTAAACCTCTGGCTGGCAATCTTCTTAGCCGTTGTGGTCATGGCCTTGGTCGGCTTTGCGATCGAACGTTTAGCTCTCCGTCCGATGACGGGTCAGCCTTTGCTCTCAATCATCTTGATGACTCTAGGATTGAGTCAGGCACTACAGGGCTTGGCTCTGCTTATTTTCGGTGGTTCACAGCGTAATTTCCCACAAATATTTTCCGCAGGAGACCCTTATAAAATTTTAACTCCTCTAATTCATGAGGGGAAAAATATTACCCTGATTCTAAAACAGAATTTGGTCTGGTCGTTCATCGTGGCAATTATCGGCGTGATCATCATTGGTGGAATATTCCAGTACACCCGCACGGGATTAGCGATGCGGGCAACTTCAGAGGATCATGAATTAGCTCAAAGCACCGGGTTACGGATACGGCGCATCTTTGGGATTTCATGGGGGATGGCAGGTGTAGTTGCTACCGTTGGTGGAGTTTTGCTAGCGACATCAAGCGGATTAGATCTTAGCCTGTCCTTGGTTGTTTTGGCAGCCTTCCCTGCCGTGCTGCTTGGCGGCCTCGATTCGATCCCAGGAACCATGGTGGGGGGATTGATGATCGGCCTCTCCCAAGGCTTGGTCAAAGTTTCCAAGGTTGCCATCGTCCGTAATTCTGCTGAGATTATGCCCTTTGTGGTGCTAATGATTGTGCTGCTGATCCGGCCTGAAGGACTCTTCGGACAAAAGCGCATAGAAAGGATTTAGCGAATGGCCATTCAACGCCCAGCTGGCGAATTTGATTTCAGTTACGCCTACGATATGGCCACTATCCGGCGGCGCTGGCAGTGGTTGGCCTTGTTGCTTTTCCTGGCCCTGTTATATACCCTGCCGCTCTACGCCAACCAGAGCATCGTTTCCTTGGTAAATCGCATCGGAATTGCGATCATCGCTGTCCAAGGTTTGAATCTGCTGACTGGCTATACCGGACAGATATCGATTGGGCAGGCTGCCTTCATGACCGTAGGAGGCTATATTTCCGCTCTATTGGTTAATGATCTTGGCTGGTCTTTTCTGGCTGCAATGCCCGCAGCAGCCCTGGGAGCAGGTCTGGTCGGTCTGTTCTTCGGACTTCCCTCCCTGCGAGTGAAGGGTTTCTATTTGACCATGGCAACGCTAGCGGCGCAGTTCATCATCCCCTGGTTCACACGCCAGGCCTTTCCCGAAATTCTTAATGGCGCTCAAGGATTGAATGTACAAGTACCTGTGATCTTTGGCATTGAATTCAATGAGCCATCAAAATACGTCTATCTCACTCTCACTACATTGATCATCACCACAATTATCGCTCACAATATCTCTCGCTCTCGGCTGGGTCGCGCTTTTGTGGCCATACGCGATAACGATCTGGCTGCGGAGCTATTGGGCGTGAATCTATTCAAATATAAATTGCAAGCATTTTTTCTGGCAGCAGTTTACGCAGGCATTGCTGGCTCATTGATGGCCCACCACTTACGCCACATCAATTCAGAAACATTCAATCTGGTGGATTCGATCTTGTTGTTAGGAATGTTGGTGGTCGGTGGTTTGGGCACAAATATGGGCGCTATCTTCGGCGCAATCGTCGTCGAATTGATCATCGAAGGGGCTACACTCTCTGCGCCATTCTTTGTCGAACTTTTCCCTGCTACTGCAGCTGGTATGATCCAGGCACTGCGCCCTTTATTCTTTGGGTTCACATTGATGCTATTCCTGATCTTCGAGCCACGCGGATTGGCCCATCGCTGGCAGCTTCTCAAAGCGGCCTGGCGTTTACGGCCATTCTCGCATTAACAGAATCCGATCTTGAAAGGAGGTGGTGCCTGGCAAAATATAGTTTGACCAATATTTTCACTTTAACAAAAATTTCTCAAGGAGAGAAAACGCGATGAATGTAAAAAGAATTACTTGGATACTCCTAGCTCTGGTGCTTGTATTTTCCTTTGTGTTGGCTGCCTGCCAGCCTGCGGCACCGGAAGAGGAAGCTGTCTCCGAAGAACCTGCTGCGGAAGAGGAGATGGCAGAAGAAGCTATGGGCACGTATTATGAGCGCGCCATGGCTGGCGAGTTCGCTGGCACAGCGGTGACGATGACCGGTCCGTTTACCGATGAAGACGCGGTCAAGTTCGACAACTCTGTGGCCGCCTTCGAAGAAGCCAGCGGCATTGATGTCCAATACGAAGGCTCGAAGGAATTCGAGGCTGCGATTGGTATCCGCGTCGAAGCTGGCGATCCCCCGGACATTGTGGACTTCCCACAACCGGGTCTGCTGTCCACCTTCGTGGCACAAGGCGAAGTTGTGGATGTGAGCACCTTCCTGCCCGATTCCAGCTTTGACAACTATATCGACAGCTGGTGGGACATGGCCACGATGGATAGCCCGGATGGGCCGATCGTCGCCGGTGTCTGGCACCGCTTCTTTGGTAAGAGCCAGGTCTGGTACCCGCAGGAAGAGTTCGAAGCTGCCGGTTACGAGATCCCCACCACCTGGGACGAACTGGTTGCACTTTCTGACCAGATCGTTGCCGATGGTGACAAGCCCTGGTGTGTTGGAATCGAGTCTGGTGCTGCCACGGGTTGGCCCGCCACCGATTGGATGGAAGAGGTCATGCTGCGCACGACATCGCTGGAGAACTACGACAAGTGGGTCACTGGCGAACTGCCCTTCAGCTCCCCCGAGGTCAAGAACGCCCTGAGTGTTTTGGATGCGCTGTGGGCTGATGAGTATGTCTATGGTGGCCAAGAAGCCATTGTGACGACCTTCTTTGGTGATGCCCCCACCCCGATGTTCGAAGATCCGCCCAAGTGCTGGCTGCACAAGCAGGGCAACTTCATCGTCAGCTTCTTCCCCGAAGGTGTTGAAGGCGGTAAAGACTACGGTTTCTTCTACCTACCCTCCATTGACGATGCCTACGGCAAGCCCTACCTGGTTGCTGGCGACCTGATGGCGATGTTCAACGATCGACCGGAAGTGCGCGCTGTGATGGAGTTCTTCACCCATGGTGAGGCGCTCAAAGAATGGATGGCAGCAGGTGGCGGTCTATCACCTCATAAAGATGCATCCCTGGATTGGTACGGCGACAACATCGAGCGCGGCATTGCTGCCTTGGTTGCCGATGCGACCAGTGTGCGCTTCGATG
>JADHTJ010000043.1 GCA_016785015.1 Anaerolineales bacterium | reverse complement strand
GCAGCGAGGAATCCCTGTGAGTTGGCTTGATGTACTACCTGCATAGGCACATATTCTCGTCTGGTTTCAGGGATTCTTCACTTCGCTGCACTCCGTTCAGAATGACAAATGGTCAAGCGTTTGCTGATCACGATAGATTCTGCAAAAAATATTCTAAACCATGACGGTTTATGGTTGAAAACGTGCCCATAATGCTATCTCCATATCATATGTGGCTTCATTTTTCTACTGGTTCCTCCCTAAACTGAAACGCACCCACAACGTCACTCCATGGCTTGCTTAAGTCTCATGTGTATTGGCTATTTGTGCAAGGTTTTCAACCTTACAAATTGGATAATTCCATCAGGGTTTAGGATACCTAATCCGAATTAGTGGAGACAGAAATTACGATATCGCTGGCAGGAATTTGTTCGCCATTCACATTAATCCAAATTCGAACGTGATAATAACCAGATTCTGGAATCTGGGGGATGTTCACAGGAATGGACATATCACCACCCAAACTTACTGAATGATTTATCTGCTCCACAAAAACAGCCGGCGATTCATAGGTAGATGTTTCATCCAACTCAGAAATTGTAAGAGGCTGAGGCAATGGTTCATAAGCCAGGTTAATGAGGGGTTGTGCGACACCCGTCAACAGGGAGATACCAAATGCAAAGGAATCGCCGGGTTTGGCGATAACGATTTGGTCAACGAATCCAGTATCAACAGAGATGTACCGATTTAGAAACTCCTGAGCGACGCGGAATTCGCCTGTTTGGGCATCATAGGCCATGCCAACACCAACATGCGTGTGCTCTGGGGTGAGGATATTAGCCCGATGACCTGGGCTGTTCATCAAGGCTTCCTGAGCTTCACGCACCCGCGCCGCCCAATCAGCTTCATAAACGGGACTGCCATCATCATAACGTTGATATGAAGAGAATACATTCTCCATGACGACATCACGCCCACCTGCCCGGTTATAACGAATATCTGGGCCTAATCCGGCCATGTTCCAATGTGACATATAACCAGCGGCGGCCATATCCTCAGCATGCAGGCGGCCGACCTCCGCGGCCAGGTTATCCCAAACCACGGGCTGCAATCCATGAGCAACTCGATCGACATTGATGAGTTCGAGCATATAAGCTGACAGCACATCCAAGTCAAGATGATCACCTGAAATTATGGGGGCAATTGGGGTAGGATATGGGGTTGGGGTAAAGTCTGGCGCAGAAGTTTCATCAGTTAATAATCCCAATTCTTCAAACTCAATTGGGGAAATAACGAAAGCATAATAGGCAACAATAATGGCAATAACAAATAATATCAACCAACTAATTCGCATTCCCTGATGCTTCTTTCGTTGTCTACTTCGTTGATGTCGTTTCCTGCTCATTTCAAATTCTCTCCACCAATGTAGGAAATTGCCACAATTTCATCCCCCAGAGATCACAACCTTGTATCCTAATTTGCGTAACACACTAGCGATCTTGTCGCGGTGCTCGCCTTGTATTTCAATGATATTGTTTTTGATCGTTCCCCCAGTACCGCAGGCGCGTTTGAGTATTTTAGCCAGGCCTTTCATATCTTTCTCGGAGAGCACCAAATTTTTGACCAAAGAAACTGTTTTTCCGCCGCGGCCTTTTGACTCGCGATGTAAATAAACTTTTTGCTGCTCAGGTGGCAGCGAGATCACACTCGCTGATTTTTTGCTCTTCTGGCGCAGGTCCCCATGCCCAGAAGACCAGACTGTGGGTCGTTTATCTTTTGCCATAGTAAATCCAAAAACCCCAGGCCGACCTATAAGCCGCATTCTGTCCAGCGGGTGTGACCCCGCCTGGGTGATCATCTGTCTGGGACGCCTCTCTCGAAGCGCCTCGTGCAGCCTACCCGGGACTAAGCGTGACGAGCAGCCACATCGTCCCTGCTTGGCCTTGCTCCCGATGGGGGTTGCCTGGCCGCCGGCATTACTGCCGACGCCGGTGGTCTCTTACACCACCTTTTCACCCTTGCGGCTCACACAAGTGTGAGCTTTGCGGTTTGTTTCTGTGGCCCGGTACAGGAAATTACTTCCCTCCGGATGTTATCCGACATCGTGCTCTGTGGAGTGCGGACTTTCCTCGCCCTTCAACTTCGTCCTTCGCCGAAGCTCAGGACTCCGCTCAGGGCGCGATCACCCGGCCAGCCTGGGGAGTTCCATGTTACCATGAAGTAATTTCCAGGGGTAGACAAATTGAGGTCACTCATGTAAAATACGCTTTCGTCAAAAATCAAAGGATTCATCCAAGTTTCGGAGGTCTGACTTGGCAAATTTAAAGTCTGCAATTAAACGAAATAGGCAAAACGAAAAACTTCGAGAACATAATCGAATTTACCGCGGAAGTGCACGCACATTTGTCCGCAAAGCACTTGCGACCATCGAGAGCGGTGATGTTGAAGCATCCCGCGAAGCAACTATGGTAGCCGTAAAAGCGCTGGACAAAGCTGCGCAAAAGGGTGTCATTCACAAGAATAACGCCTCACGCCGAAAGGGCCGCCTGATGAAAAAACTGGCTGCTCTCGAAAAATAAGCCTATTTTTTAGAATTTCCCCAAGTTGTGATCCAGCGGGAGCTTTCTGTTGAGCTCCCGCTTTTTGCGTTTTGCTACGGCGAAAACACTGTTCATTGGGGAGTAACCCACTCTTCGGGAGTGGTATAATCTCCACCCGCTGCGAGCAACCCAAACTTCGTCCTTCTGCCCCTTTTTATGGTGATCTATGTTTGAAATTGAACAAAAATCCATTGAGAGATTGATCCAATCTTATTGCTCTGAGAACGCTATCCCTGTACCGAATGAGTTGCAATGGAACCCGATCCCATTCAGTGGCGATTGGGGCATTTCGACATCTTTCTTCCAGGTCGCTGCGCAAGAAGCGCGTTCTGGAAAAAAGGTTAACGTCCCGGCGCGTGCCCAAGAGATCGCCGAAGGGGCAGCTGATCACATTGGAATTCCCAAGGGTTTCAGTCGCGTAGAAGCCGTCAAAGGGTATCTCAACCTATTTTTCTCTTCAAGCGATTTCAGCAAGCGAGTGATAGACCAGGTTCTGGAAGATGGAAATGACTTCGGACGCGGGGAAAGCAAAAACGAGCGCGTGATGGTGGAATATGCCCAACCAAATACACACCATTCTTTCCACATCGGTCATTACCGCAATTCAATCTTAGGGGAAGTACTAGCCCGGTTGGTTGAATTCGCTGGCTTTGAGACGATTCGCGCGTCGTATCCTGGAGATTTAGGGTTGGGCGTGATCACAGTACTGTGGATTTATGAGAAACGCTACAAAAACCAAGAACCAGAAGAAATCCACGAACGCGGTCAGTGGCTGTTGAACCTGTATGTTGAAGCCACGAACATGCTTACGGCTAAAGATGATGAAACTCCCGAAGAAAAAGAACAACGCGAAGCGTACGATGCTGAACGTCGAGAGATGTACCGCAAGTGGGATGCTGGCGATCCCTACCTGCGCGAGCTGTGGTTGGAGACTCGTGAGTGGAGCATGGAAGAGCTGCATGATATCTTAGAGATGATGGATATCAATGTTGATGTGTGGTTTTTCGAGAGTGATGTGGATGAGCCCTCCAAGGCGATCGTCGAAGAGCTGATTTCCAAAGATATCGCCGACGATGAACGCCCCGAGGGTGGGCCCGTTATCGTCAGGATCGATGAGAAGCTGGGGCTCAAAAAAGAGAAATACCGCACCAATGTGATCCTGCGCAACGATGGCACAACACTATACCTGACCAAAGATTTGGCACTTGCAAAAGATAAATTTGAAAAATTCGGCGTTGATCGCTCGATTTATGTCGTTGATGTACGCCAAAGTCTGCATTTTCAACAGGCTTTCAAGATCCTGGAATTATGGGGGTTTGAGCAAGCAAAAAAATGCTTCCATTTGGGCTATGGTTTCGTAAGCTTGCCCGAGGGGGCCATGTCTGCGCGGCGCGGCAATGTTGTGTTATTCAAAGTTGTTGCAGACGAAGCTATTCAGCGAGTTTTATCTGAGATCGAAGAGAAGAACCCCGAGATGCCGCAAAATGAACGCCGGGATGTTGCTCAGCAGGTGGGTTTGGGCGCGCTGGCGTATGCCATGCTCTCCGTTGATAACAACAAGGATATTATTTTCGATATTGATGAAGCACTCAGTTTCGACGGCCACACCGGCCCTTACATTCAAAATGCTCACGTGCGTGCTAGTAGCATTTTACGCAAGGCTGGCGAAATTTCGGGAGAAGCAGAATTCGATTATGCTCTTCTTCCACACGAAATTGAATTGATCGAGATAATCTCTCGCTTCCCTCAGGTTGTTCAGCAGGCTGCCAAAGAATATCGTCCGCTGGTAATGGCAAACTACGCTTTTGACTTGGCAACAGCCTTTCATAGCTTTTATCATGTTGTACCGGTGCTCAAAGCTGAAACGGATGCCATGCGTACGGCACGTATCCGTTTAATCACCGCAACCAAACAGACGATTGCTAACGCCCTACGTTTGTTAGCCATCCGAGCACCCGAAGTCATGTGACGAAAGTTATCAGGCGATGAGGATACAAGCACCTTGCAAACTTCATCGCCTGATTTCATAATTGATCATCGTCGAATTTGTCCACTGGTCTGGAAGTCCGAATTCGACATAAAAAAATAGATAAGACCAAGCAGACCGATTAGATAATTTTTAAGGAGCATTGTAATGCCTGTAAAAACCCTAATCATGGGCGCCGCGGGGCGCGATTTCCACAACTTCAATGTTTATTTCAGAGATAACCCTGATTATGAAGTTGTAGCTTTCACTGCAACTCAGATTCCAAACATCGATGGGCGTCAGTATCCAGCAGAGCTGGCTGGGGCGCAATATCCCCAAGGAATTCCCATTTATCCTGAAAGCGACTTGATCAAATTGATCAAAGAGAAAGAAATTGAGCAAGTAATTTTCGCGTATAGCGATATTCCTCATGAGTACGTAATGCACAAGGCGTCAGCCGTATTGGCCGCAGGTGCAGATTTTCGGCTGATGGGAATCAACAGTACACAGGTCAAATCAACCAAACCCGTTGTCTCGATCTGTGCGGTACGCACAGGTTCGGGCAAGAGTCAGACCACCCGCCGGGTTTCACTCATTCTTCGTGATATGGGCTTCCGTGTGGCCGCAATTCGCCACCCCATGCCCTATGGTGACTTGGTAGCCCAAAAAGTGCAGCGTTATGCTGAACTAAGTGACCTGGATAAACACGATTGCACAATCGAAGAGCGCGAAGAGTACGAGCCTCACATCGTCAATGACGTCATCGTTTATGCTGGTGTAGATTATGAAGCCATCCTGCGTCAGGCGGAAGAGGAAGCCGACATCATCATTTGGGATGGTGGAAATAATGATCTTCCTTTCTACGTCCCAGACATATCTATTGTGGTCGCAGATCCCCATCGCGCCGGACACGAGTTGACCTATCACCCTGGCGAGGCAGTTGTCCGACAGGCCGACATCTTTGTAATCAACAAGGTTGATACGGCTGATGCTGAAGCAGTGATGACCGTTCAGGAGAACCTGCGCGCTCTCAAGCCGGATGCTGTGACTATTGAAGGAGCTTCGCCCTTGTTTGTGGATGATCCTGCTGCAATTCGTGGAAAACGCGTCCTTGTGGTGGAAGACGGCCCCACGTTGACTCACGGAGAGATGGCCTATGGTGCTGGCTGGGTGGCTGCACGTCGATTTGGCGCAGCAGAAATTATTGATCCGCGTCCTTATGCCGTAGGCACCATCAAAGCAACTTACGAAAAATACCCCACCACTGGCGACGTTCTCCCCGCCATGGGCTACGGCGATGATCAGATGAAGGAACTTGAACAGACTATCAACAACGCCGACGTAGATCTGGTTATCATTGGCACGCCCATTGACCTGGGAAAATTGCTAAAGATCAACAAACCCACCCAACGAGTTCGGTACGAATTGCAGGAAATTGGCCAGCCCACTCTGGAAGATCTACTCAAAGAGAAGTTCGGTAAATAAAATATGCAAACAACCATCGCACCCACGATCACGCAACGATTATTCCCAAAAACGAATCATCTCATTCGAGATATTCTCTTCGTGATAGGCGGCAGCCTATTTGTAGCCGCATTCGCTCAAATCCGCATTGTGCTGCCCTTCACACCAGTACCTATTACCGGGCAAACGCTAGCCGTGTTATTGGTCGGTGCGTCTTTAGGCAAAAAACGCGCTGGCATCAGCATGCTGCTTTACTTAGGCCTAGGCATCTTGGGGATGCCAGTTTTCGCGGGTGGCGCTCAAGGGCTGGCTTACCTGACCGGCGCAACGGGTGGCTACCTGATCGGCTTTGTCGTTGCGGCATATGTGGTCGGCTGGTTGGCAGAACAGGGCCTAGACCGTGATATCCGCACTGCCTTTTTGCCTTTCTTGGTCGGAGAAATGGTGATCTATGCAATTGGCGTGATCTGGTTAGCAGTTTACGTTGGTGATATGACCAACGCTCTGGTGCTCGGTTTTCATCCCTTTCTGGTAGGAGATGCACTTAAAATAACCCTAGCTGTGTTACTTTTGCCCACCGCTTGGAGATTAGTGCGATAGATTTATACACGAGAGCTAGGGAGTAAGGGAGTTTGGGAGAATTATCCCCCTCGCAACCTTACTCCCCCGCGCTCATGCACATGCTCTCACATGCCCACACTCAACTGGTCAAGTAAAACTCCCCCCTCATCTGTTCCTGCATCACTACAAACAGATAGTATCCTGTTTCCACAAGGAAAGGGTTATCCCCATGGCAAGGCAGAAAATCGCTTGATCCTTGGGGATAATTTGAATGTCATGTCAGCCCTGCTTGAAGAGTATGAGGGGTGCATCAACTTGATCTATGCTGATCCACCGTTTTTCACAAATAAACGTTGGAAGGCCAGAGTGGGACGCGGGGAAGATTCTCGGCGCCCGGAGGAGTGGGATACCGTTGAAGGGTATACCGATTATTGGCCGAATATAGAAACTTATCTGGACATGCTTTTCCCTCGTTTAGCCCTGATGCATAGATTGCTGCATCCCGAGGGCACTCTCTACCTGCATCTGGACTGGCACGCCAATCACTATGCCCGCTTGCTCCTCGATGAAATATTTGGCCCTGATCGCTTGCTCAATGAAATCATCTGGACCTATCACGGTCCGTCTCCCATCCGCAGTGCATTCAACCGCAAACACGACACCATCCTTTCTTACACAAAAAGCGCTGAATACACTTTTAATGTGGATGATGTACGCGAACCCTACAATCCCAACACCGTGAAAACATTTCAATCTTCACCTAAGGCAGGATTTGGTAAAGTTCCCGATTTGGAACGCGGCAAAGTCCCTGAAGATTGGTGGTATTTTCCGGTGATTGCGCGCCTGCACAATGAACGAACTGGCTATCCTACACAAAAGCCTGAAGCGCTGCTGGAACGCATTATTTTGGCATCATCCAATCCAGGCGATATTGTGGCGGATTTCTTCTGCGGATCGGGGACCAGTGTAGTAATGGCGAGGAAGTTGGGGCGGCGATTTATTGCTTCAGATGCGCAGTGGCGCGCGATTCAGGCAACGCGCAATCGGTTGATCCAAACCCCGGGGATTGCAATCAGCCTTGAGATGGAATCTCAGGCGCGACCCCCAAGAGGCGAGGCAGACATCAGGGATCTGGTTACCATCCAAAGGGATTCTGCCCACCCTTCCATAAGCATAGCTGAATCTCTAACGGAAGAGCTAGATTATTGGGAAATCGATCCAGACTGGGACGGAAAAATCTTTCACAGCGCAGCCCAGGCCGCACGGCCATTGCGCAAAGGGAAAATCGCCAGCGAACTAAATATACCATCGTTGGGGGGGAAGATTGCTATTCGGTTTATCAAAATCGATGGGGAACAATCGGCGTTATACGTCTAAGCGATAACCAACCCCGCGCAGAGTTTTCAAAAATTTAGGTTTACGGGGGTCTTTTTCAAGTGCTTTTCGAAGCCAACTTATGTGCACATCTAATGTGCGGGTATCTTCAACGAAATCTGTGTCCCAAACCTCGCGGAATAACTCATCACGTTCGACCACAGTGCCGGGTTGACGAATTAACACTTGCAGCAAATGGGAAAGACGGGGCGTGAGATGCGTTTTACGTCCCTGGCATCGCACCAGATGCCCTTCTAAATCCAAAAGTATCGGACCAACTTTGAGACTGTTTTTGCTCTGCATGGGCAACAAAGCTTTGATGCGGTTATTAAGTTTGCGAACCGTAAATGGCAATGAGAGAACTTCATTCGCAGCAATATCATTTGGCGAGGGAGAACTGCCCTCTTCGCAGATCAAAATAATCGGCAGACTATTTTTGCTGTCCCGTAAAGATTGACAGATGCGGTAACCGGTTGTGCGCATTGAGGGAGCGTTGACAACAACGACATGGGGCTTAAAACTCGCTATTGCTTCTAGGGCGCCTTTACCAGTAAGCGCGACTTTAACTTTATATTCCTTTGCTTTGAGATGCTCAGCGAATACAGGTGTCCCCGCGTATTTGCCTTCAACACATAGAATCTTCGATCTCATTGATAGTTACCAGCCAAACCTTATTAGCCCCCTATTCGGTGGCTGTTTCCTTAGGCCTGATTGATTATACACACAACCTTAAAATATAGCAAATGAGAAAGAGGTACTGTTAGCCAATTGTAAACTTTAAGATTTGGGGATGAGAAAATGCACCCGCGCGTGGGATAATTTATTAGAAGTTTGAGATTAGAAGTTGGATGTTGAATATTGGAGTACTGAAACTTTCGAGGGACATATGCTAATTCATTCTGCAGCTCAGTTACTGACAATTGTTGGGACACCCCAACGGGGTCACGCACTTGGAGATTTGGGCGTTATCGAGAATGGTGCCCTACTGATTGAAGATGGTTTGATTACCGCAGTTGGACCCAGCAACGAAATGCGCGCCATCTATGCCGAGGAAGAAATGATCGATGCTTCTGGAAGTGTAGTCATGCCTGGGCTGGTGGACCCGCATACCCATGTAGTTTGGGCTGGTGACCGCGCCGCAGAGTTTGAGATGCGCATCCAGGGCAAAACTTATATGGAAATCATGCAGGCTGGGGGTGGTATTGTATCGACTGTTCGGAAAACACGGCAGGCAACAGTTGATGATCTTATTTTCGAAACTCGCCCGCGCCTACGACGTATGTTCGCAAACGGAACGACAACGGCTGAAGCAAAATCTGGATATGGATTAGATACTGAATCTGAAATAAAAACACTCGATGCCATTCTTGCACTCGATATGGAAGGTCCCATGGAGCTTGTACCAACTTTCCTGGGAGCCCATGCAATCCCGCCAGAATTCAAAGATAACACCCAAGGCTATACTGACCTGGTTTGCGAGGAAATGCTCCCCGCGGTCAAGAAGTGGGCAGTGGGAAAAGAACAAAAAATGATTCTTCCTTTTGTGGATGTTTTTTGTGAGACGGGAGCATTTACTTTGGAGCAATCTCGGCAGATATTAAAAACCGCGCGCGAGTTGGGTTTCCCGCTCAAGATCCATGCCGATGAGTTTGACAATCTTGGGGGTGTGACGCTCGCGGCAGAACTGGGCGCAGCTTCCGCTGATCATCTGGTAGTGACTTCCAAAGAAGATATTGCTGCTATTGGGGCATCGGATACAGTAGCCGTCTCCCTGCCGTGTACGCCATTCGGCCTGGCAGAGGGAGAATACACGCCTGCCAAAGATTTCCTTGATGCGAACTGCATCCTGGCCATCGCTACTGACATCAACCCAGGGACAGCCTGGTGTGAGAGTATGCAGTTTGCGATTACACTGGCTTGCCGTTATTTGCGCTTGACTCCAGCTCAGGCTATTGTAGCCGCTACACTCAACGCCGCTGCGGCGATCAACCAAGCAGACAAGATTGGTTCTTTGGAACCCGGCAAACAGGCTGATCTGCTAATATTGAATGTGCCCGATTATCGTCACCTTGGTTACCGCATCGGCGGCAATCTGGTAAAAACGGTGATCAAAAAAGGACAAATATATCCTAACTGAGGTTTTTATGGCTGATCAATTACTCACTTTACTACTCATTATCCTTGCAATTGGTTTCATTTGGAGTATTCTGAAAATTATTTTTAAATTGACCATGAAAGTGTTTTCATGTGGATTATTCCTGATCCTGATCATCGGACTCTTGATCTTCCTAAGTTCAAACATGGAAATCTTCTAACCACCACACATAAATCCATATGCCCACTATTGAAACAGCTAAATCCTGGTACCCTGAAAATGATCCCGTACACGGCTTCGACCATATTCTGCGCGTTTACAAAATGGCTGAACGATTGGCCCAATCTGAGGGCGCTGATATTGAGATTGTCCGCGCCGCGGCGCTGCTTCATGATGTGGACAGCAGTCAGTTGTCAGAGGTCAGCAGCCAGCGAAAATCTCACCATCACACTGCTGCCGGTTTCGCACATATCCTTCTAGGTTCTGAAGGCTGGTCTGAAGATCGCATCGAAGCCGTTGCACATTGTATCCGTGCACACCGCTTTCGCGACGATCGTGAACAACCCCAGACTTTGGAGGCCAAAGTTCTCTTTGATGCAGACAAACTGGATGCTATTGGCGCTATCGGGGCGGTGCGCGCTATCGCATATGCCGTTTTAGCCAAACAGCAATTGCATGCCAAACCATCGGAGCAATTTTTACAAATCGGCGAAAAGGAGACTGGAGAACCGCACACACCGTATCATGAACACTTGTTTAAGTTGAGTAAACTAAAAGAACGGATGCTAACATCCAGTGGCCGCCTGATCGCTGAGCAACGCCACCAATTCCTGGAGAATTTCTTCGCACAATGGCAAGCCGAGTTGAGAGCTGAACGATGAAAGAATCATCCACTAAGCACACGAAGTTGCACTAAATTTTTTGTAGTTCTTGGTGCTCATGGTGGATTCTGAAATTCTATGAAATTACAAGGCCGTACGATTTATAAAGGTATTGCACAGGGAGAAGCTCTGGTGACGTCCATGGGCATCTCTTTCTTTGGCGGCGTTGACCCAGATACTGGCGTAGTCGTAGAACGCGATCATGAATTGGAGGGGCAATCCATCGCTGGCAAAGTTTTGGTATTCCCCACGGGCAAAGGCTCGACAGTGGGTTCTTACACATTGTACAGGCTCAAGCATGCCAGTAAAGCTCCTGCGGCCATCATCAACGCTGAATGTGAAACCATCACCGCTGTGGGCTGCATCATCGCCGAAATCCCTTGCGTAGATCAGGTTGATATTTCAGAAATTGAGACTGGAATGCAGCTTATGGTTGACGGAACGCATGGAATCGTTGAAAGCACGAAGAACCTTTCCTAAAATTACCTGGCGGACCCGGACGCCAACGGCGGCTCTACTTAGGCCAGGTTTCTTACTCATTAGCGTATTTTCGGAAAGAGAGTAAGGTAAAATTGCTATATGTCCGTAGGAACTGCCCGTACCATTTCGCTCAAAGTTGATGACTCTCTTTGTCAGATCTGTTTGCGATGCGCACCTAAAAAAATGTGCCGGGGCAATGCATTCATTCGCTTTGACCGAGAGGATACGCCCTTCATCGATATGAGTCGCTGCTGGGGTTGTATGGAGTGCATCCCGGAATGTCCCTTTGATGCCATTGTGCGGCATGAATATTGAGGTAAATATGCACGCTTTTTTTGAAGATTATCTTGAACGGTTGACCAAATTGCATCAGGGTATCATCGAAGCGATCAAGGAATTACCCCCGGAAGCATTTGAGTGGGTGCCTCTTGATCATCCATCTGCTGAGATGAATTCCATCAATATTTTGGTGACCCACCTGGCTGGGGCTGAACGTTATTGGATAGGGGATATGGCATTGGGCGATCCATCGGGACGTGTACGTGATGAGGAATTCCTAGTTGAGGGGTTGGCTGTCGAAAGCTTGATCGAAAAGATTAATTCATTGACGGAATATGCCCAAACTGCACTGGAGAAAATCGATATCAATAAACTTGATGAGAGGCGTCACACCCATGATGATCAAACTTTCAGCCGAGGCTGGTCATTGTTGCACGCACTAGAACATACCGCCCTTCACTTAGGACATATCCAGATCACGCGTCAGCTTTGGGAAGAAAGAAAATAAGTTTTTGAGCCCAAAGGGGGAGAGTTTTCAATCAATACGATTGGATGAGTAAACATGAAGAAATTTTATTCTGCAATACTCTTGGGGCTGTTGATCTTCACTATTACATCTTGTTCCCCAGCAATTCCTGATCCTACGAACACACCCACCATTGAACTGACTATACCTCGCCAAGAGAATTGGGGCATATATTCCCTCGATTTATCAACTGAGAAGATCAAATTGATTTACAGTACTCCCTGGAGAATTTCTGGTCTCCGGCTCGACCCTTCGGGCGACCGTTTTGCATTCTCCCTAATGATCGATGGGGATGGGCATGACTTTGAAGAAATCTGCACTGTGA
This sequence comes from Anaerolineales bacterium, assembly GCA_016785015.1. GTDB lineage: Bacteria > Chloroflexota > Anaerolineae > Anaerolineales > UBA11858 > NIOZ-UU35. The sequence continues at coordinate 19,116 of JADHTJ010000043.1, read as the reverse complement.
ATTTAGATGGTTCGGGTTTCCAGCGCCTAACCGAAAACGATACGTTGGATACATACCCAGCTTGGTCACCAGGCGGAACCCGAATGGCATTCCTAGCCTGGCGTAATGATAGTATGGACATATTCATGATGAATGCCGACGGCTCGGATCAGCGTTTGTTATACGATTCTGGTTCTCATGATGGCGACGTTCATTGGGTTGGGGATCAATTAGTTTATACCCAGAACAGCCAAATATGGATGATCAACTCCGATGGCAGTGATGCCCATCAAATCAGTGATCCACCTCGAGCCGGAGAGTGGGGACAGGCCGTGCTGCCCTTTGGGGATTACGATCCTAATTTCAATCCCGATGGGAGCAAAATCGCCTTCGAGCGCATGGTAGCAGAAGACACTCAACATGGCAATTACGATATCTTCCTGATTAATCGCGACGGAACAGGTGAGACTCCACTTACTACCAATAGCAACACCCAGGGACTGCCGCAATGGTCCCATGCAGGGGATAGAATCGTTTTATTCTCTCTGCCATTGAAAACGAGGGTATATACGAGATTTATATGATGAACGCCAACGGCAGCGACAACGTCAATGTAATGCCAGATTATATTCCCCCAAGATTTCTGGCTCATTCAGTAATCTTCTCAATGGATGATAGCAGGATATATTTTGTAGGTCAGTGGTGGGAATAAATACCGAAACTTTAGAGAGTTTCGGTATTCAATTATGATGACAGGTACAATCAATTGTCGTCATTAACATATCTTTCGTGTTGGTTCTATGGGAATTACCGTGAGAGACCTCACATTTGGGGGTAGGGGGTGTGCTCCGCACACCCCCTACCCTAAAATGTGGCCCCTTACCAAGGGCCCTTACCACGGCGATTCCTAGAGACCCTTCATGTTTGTAAGGGGTGGCGAAAAAACTTCATGTTAGAATTGGGTAATTAAGCTATCTTAAATACTATGGACATAGTCTTATGAGCAAACCTAATTGCTGGGAATTTATGCGTTGTGGGCGAGAGCCTGGGGGAGATCGCGCCGACGAGTTAGGTGTTTGTGTTGCTACTACAAAAAGCAAGTTCAATGGAGTGAACAGGGGGCAGAATGGCGGGCGTTATTGTTGGGCTGTTGCAGGCACATTATGCAAGGGCAAAGTTCAAGGAATGTTTGCAGATAAACTGGCAGACTGTTTAATTTGCCCGTTCTTTCAGAATGTCCAAGATGATGAAAGTAACGCTTTTATTTTTTCCGACCTCGATTTAGAACACATTTAATATTTCTATATCTAATCCCTTCTCCAAACAAAACCCATCAATTTATCTAACCCAATATCTATCTGAGCACGTGACTCCCCTCAACTATTGGGAAATCAGGTTAAGTTGAGAGCTCAAATCCAGTGAAGAATTCCTAGATTTTCTGGGGTTTAAAAATAAGCCTTGGATTATGCCAAGGCTTATTCTTTCAAAAGTAAAATGAGTACTAATCCCCAGGGACTGGTTGAGCAACAACCGCAGATTCGTCTACATTCATCGGGGTCGTGGCCCGCTGGAAACCAATGAACATCAATATTGCTCCAAGCAACTCCCCAATATACAGGGCTGCTGGCACGCCCATGCGACTGAACGCACCACCGAAGGCAGGTGCAATGGCGCCCACAGCAATAAGAATATTGCCAATGGTGCGGTGCAAGAGCACACGCTTGCGGAAAAAGATCCAGGCCGAGTAAACGGCCCCGCCCACCAACGTCACTGTACCGTAGAGGTTGAAGATGGGAGTGAGTGGGCGCACACCTGGAGTGACGATGGCATGACCGCTCAACTCACTGCCGGTGTGAACACTGGTGGTCAGCAGGCTGGGGTCCAATTGGGCGGTAAACACTTTATAAACTCCAAAGAGCGAACCTAAGATTAAGACCACCATCAAGGCATGTGCCAAAGATTTTTTGGCCAGCAAATAGACTGTTCCTTGGCCCAACCAGGCTGCTACCAAGATTGCCCCAAACAGATACCACAATCGATAGATTAATGGATTCCAACCAAAAGCACCAAAGAACCCCTCACAGAAACCACCGATGCCATAGAAGATCATGCCAATACCCCACAACAATACATGGTTGCTGGGTTTCTTAGCATAACGTTTGAACAAGAAAAATGCAAAGAGAAAGCTGATCGCCGAAGCAAGAAAGGGAAGGAACGTGTTAACAAAGGTCATTTATTATTTCTCCTCAATAGTTCAAAAAGGAACTCGGTTCTTGACAGAAACCGAGTTCCTTTGAAATCATTAGCCAAACTTGAGCGCGCCAACACCCACCGCAATAGTAAACACTAGCATACCTAAGATGACAAATGCCAGGATTCCGATGGCAATGGGGACAAACTTTTCATAAAATGCAGGATACTGACGCTTTGGGGAAGATGGGATTTCAGTCAAGATGCCTCCACAAATAAAAGGATGCATCAAGTTTACCCCTGCAAAAGAACAAAGAATATGTAGTTTTACTCAGGTTTTGGTTAGATTTAGATATGAATTGAAATTTTCTAGTTCTAACGGAATTTGTGGTTATGAGAAAAATGAGGCAAAATTGACTGAAAACAACCACGAGAACAGTCAAAATGCCTCAACGAAATTGTAACAGAACTAAAGAGAAAGTAAGCAAGCCCTCAAAGCGGATCATTTTACCGATAGAAATGGAAGCATACCAGGCAGTAGTGAAAGAACCAAAGTTGTTTCGAGAGTGGGTAGATCAACATATTGCTTGCTGGCCTGAATTATTTCCATCAGAAATTGTGCAGGGTTATGGTCTGCACTCCAGGTACACTTCAACAAAAATGCCAGAAATCGTATTGCGAAGAATAGAACTCAAGGAGACCAAAGATGTATATACAGTAGCTCCAAGTGGGGTGATGCCCTATATGACGGGTTATACGGATGATGTTGAGAAGGCCTTGTTTCTATTGAGATTTGGTGTGCCATATTGGGCGCTAACCTATGTTTTCGGGAAAAACGACATGTACTGGTTTCGGCAGTTTTGCCATTTTGGACGCTATAACATCGTCCAAACAACGGTGAAAGACCTGAAGAAATTACCGAAAGATTTGCTGGCCGACGAAAAACACATTTATATCAACGGAGAGAAGGCCTATATTGCGACGATTGTTGCCAAAGATTGTGTCTTGGGGGCTTCAATTTCGCTAACTGCTGACGAAGACGGGCTGACCGAAGCCTACGGTCATTTTCAAGAAGAAATCCTGCATGTAGACCCTGACTATGAACCAGAAACGGTGAACGTCGATGGCTGGGCTGCAACCCAAAAAGCCTGGCTCAATCTCTTCCCGTTCATTACGGTTATTCAATGCTTTCTGCATGCCTTTCTGAAAATACGCAATTGCTGCCAAAAGCGATTGAAGCATGTTTACCCTGAAATTGCTCAACGAGTTTGGGATACCTATAGCGCCGTAAACGCTGCGGCTTTCCTTTCTCAGATCGTTTCCTTGCAAAAATGGGCAGAAGAAAAACTTCATGATACAGGCTCTGCTTTGCAATCTGTCTTGAAACTTTGTGCTAAAGCAGATCGTTTTGTGCTGGCTTTTGATTATCCAAATGCGTACAGAACTAGTAATATGATTGACCGGCATATGCTGCCGATGGATAGGTGGCTTTTTCACATGCAGTCTTTTCATGGACATTTGCTCTCTGCCGAAAAAGCTGTTCGAGCCTGGTCCCTTTCTCATAGCTTTTGGGAGTATTGCCCACGAGCCAACATTCGCAAAAAATTCAAATCACCTGCTCACAATATCAATGGCTTTGTCTATCATGACAATTGGCTTCATAACTTGCTTATTTCTACTTCTATCTCTGGCTCTAAATGACAACCACAAATTCCGTTAGAAGCAGGAAATTTTTGACACAAATGTCACGGATTGAGGGAGTTGCTGCTTGCCTTATCCTAGCGATCCAATTACCAACCCTAAATCTTCAATTTTTATTAAGCACTTGTACGCTCGGGCGCAGATCCAACTCGTCGATAAGAGAGTTCAACTCATCATTGGTAAGTGGACGACCTTTGGCAGCGTACGCGGTCAGGGCGGCTTCCATCATGTTAGTACCAAAGGAGCGACCTTCATAACGCGGGGTGGTAGTGATCATCAGTCGCACTCCTCGCTCCCTTAGAAATTGCACATTTTCTTCTGTAGTGGTGTTGGTAATGACGGTCTTGCCATGCAAGTTCTGAGGAAGATACTTGCGCATGAAGAGGAAATCCCCGGCCAGGAGGTCAGATTCGAGCCAAAATTTTTGATACTTGGGTTCGTGTTCCGATCCTCCACTACCATAATAGAGCAAGCTCATCGGGAAATAGCTAACAAAGGGTAACATCACTCTGGCTACACGTTTGAAGTTGCGAATACCGCGCACAGGGATTGGAATCCCCAAAGCGACCATCAGATCTCCAAAAATGACCTCATCAGCAACTTCAGTTACAGCTTGAGATAAACCAATTCGGTCAACAGCCACAGGGATGAAAGCTCTCCTGAAATGCGGCACTCCCTCCAAAATCAGGCCCTGCACCTCCCCTTCGGCAGCACTGAGCGCATTGTGCAATGCCGGAGCAGCCAGCTCGAAAACGCGTCTCTCCAGCGTATGCTTCAATCCCCTACCATCGACAACGGGGGTTTGCTTGACTCCTTCGATCAACCTCAACGCTGCCCGCAATGGATATTCGCGGCCTTCCAAACGGAGATACAAATCAACTCCCCCCACGCCGAATGCGTCCACTTGATCATCTAATTCTGTGAAAAGTTGTTTGGCTTTTTGGATGTCACCATCCGTGCCAATGCGTTCAACACTAATCTGCTGGCCCTTGAAATTGACGATAATTTTTTTATCTCGGCTGGAACTCCCCAAACTGACGCTCACGGCTCGCTTCATCCGACTCCTCCTAAAAATTTACCCCAAAGTTCGCAGAACAATACATTATTTCTGTTGAATCGTAGGGTGTTCTCTATGTGGCTAGTGGTGTGTCAACGTCTTTTGATGGTCTAGGTAATCGCAGGCGGGGTTTCCATACCCCATTAAGCGAGATTTGGAAATCTCGACTACGCATCACATTAGGATTGACATGCCACGAAAGACTAAACAGTTTTCAAATATTCACGGATGTTCAAAGCCGCCGTCGCACCCTCTCCGGCTGCCGAGGCGACTTGCTTGGTTGAACCAGATCGCACATCACCGGCAGCGAAGATACCCGGCTCTTTTGTCATCAACGAATGATCGGTTTCAATGAAGCCATATTGATCCAACTCGACTTTTTCTTTGACCAACTTTGCATTTGGCGATAGGCCAATGAACACAAATACACCATCATACGCCCATTCTTTGATCTCGCCTGTAGCACGGTCTTCGACGATTACGGCTTCCAGTTTATTTTTTCCACGGAATTTTTTGACGGCGTGGTTAACAATCACCTTCATATCTTCGCGTGAGGCGACCTTAGTTTGTAAAACATGGCTGGCTTTGACCTCCGGCATAAACTCAACAATATCAACTTGGTCGGCAAATTTAGTCAGAAAAAGTCCTTCCTCGAAACCGCTGTTTCCACCACCAATAACCAACACTTTCTTTCCTTTGTAAAAAGCACCATCGCAAGTTGCGCAAAAATGGATATTGGAGCCAATTAGATCATCTTCGCCTGGAACACCTAATTTGCGATAGCTGGCACCCGTAGCGAGGAGGGCTGCTTTGGTACCATATTCAGTTCCGTCTCCAGTGATCACGCATTGGTAATCACATTGCTCGACAATCATTTTTACTTCCTGGGCTTCCAGGATTTCCACGCCAAAACGGCGCGCTTGCCGAACTACTCGCTCGGCAAACTCCGCACCAGGGATGCCCTCATCAAAGCCGGGGAAATTATCCAGAGTTTGGGTAATGCCCACCTGGCCGCCAAGACCACCTTTCTCGATAACTAACACATCCATTCCTTCACGGGCCATATAAAGCGCTGCTGTCAGCCCTGCAGGACCGCTGCCAATCACAATCGAATCATAGAACTTGCGCTGTGCTTTGGTCTGTAAACCAAGTTTGCTGGCTAATTCAGCATTGGAAGGTTCTGCCAAAATTGTCTTATCTGGGAAGATAATCGTTGGGACGACGCGCATGCCATCATTAATCTGCTCAACAAATGCCATCGCCTCAGGATCTTTTTCGATATCTACGTTGATATAAGGGACGCGCTGCTCCCCGAAGAAGCGCTTTGCCCGTTTACAATCTGGACACCAGACAGTGCTATAGACGATTATTGTATCGGTATCGGGAAATCTAATTTGGTTGTTCATAATGGTCTGCCTCCTAGGTGATTTCTAGCAAAATGACCAATTCAGCAAGAAAAATCTTATGCTCCAATTGTAGCATGTTGGTAAATTCTACAATCAAGTTTAGTTCTGATTCCCAATTCACATGCAACTAGTTAGCGGTAATTCCGTTAATATATACAGTGAATTTATTTCAATAAGGAGAAATTTCAATGAGCTTTCTAGGTAATTTAATCTGGTTGATTTTTGGCGGTTTTATCTCTGGCTTATTCTATATCTTTGGTGGAATTTTAGTCAGCATTACGATTATTGGGATCCCATTTGGAAAGCAGGCCATCAAATTAGGCATTGCAACGATGACGCCCTTCGGGCGTGAGATTGAAGTCAACGAGGAATTTGACAACCCTCTGAATTTGATCTTCAATATTATTTGGGTGATTCTATTTGGTTGGGAAATTGCAATCTCTCACTTACTCCATGGAATAATCCTTGGTATTACGATCATCGGCATTCCCTTTGCCAAACAGCACTTCAAACTGATTCCGCTGGCTTTGTTCCCTTTCGGTAGAGAACTACGATAGAAATATCTGATCCTTGTTTTTTGAGGACGGCCACAAAGCCGTCCTTTTTAATTTAATATTAACTTTTCAATACCTTGACAAATACTGTGCATTGAGATACTATTTGTCTAGATTTAGTTTAGGAGATCGTATTTTATGGGCAAACAAGTAGAAATTCACTCCCCCGCTCCGAGCTTTGAGTTGCTCGATTTCAATGGTGCTCCCGTCAAACTTTCAGATTACCGCGGAGAGAAACATGTCATATTGGTTTTCAACCGTGGCTTTGTCTGACCGTTCTGCCGCAGGCATATGGCGCAGTTGCGCCAAGATTATGAAAAATTTACCGAATTGGGCGCAGAAATTATTGCGGTAGGGCCTGAGAATGCCAGAACATTCAGCAATTACTGGAATAAAAACAATCTCCCCTTTATTGGATTACCCGACCCCGAGCATACTGTACTGAAATTATACGGTCAGCAAATTAAGCTATTTAAGTTGGGTCGCATGCCCGCTCAAGTGGTAATCGACAAATTTGGGATTGCACGTTATGTACACTACGGCCAAGATATGTCTGATATTCCCAAAAACGAAGAGATATTAGCACTATTGGAAGAACTTAGCTCTCCAACCAATTTGGCAGTAGCAGGTAATATCGATAACTATCAAGGCATCTATCTTGACAGGAAACTTAAATTGGAGGAACTATGAACTTTCTAATAACTACACTAACCTTTGGTATCAGCGTATTTTTAATGGTTGCGATTTCGCAACTCATAATGAATGTTGTTTCATTGCATTCAGAACGGCAACCCTTAAGAGTCAGAATTCACAAAACCCGGCTCTAAATAATTTAACAAACACGTAACCAATTACTCGTAATAAACCAGATTTAGCACGCGTCTGAGAATTGAAAGGAACAAGACGATGGCACTTCTAAACATTAATGGCATCACCACAAAAGAACATATTGACCAATTACAAATCACGGAATCCACGCAAGTTTCTGATGAAAAGAGTCACCAACACAACAATATCGAGATCGCTGTAGACACAATTTTGCGTAATATTGGTGAGGATCCTTCCCGTGAAGGGTTGCTAAAAACCCCCAACCGCGTGGCTCGCATGTTTGACGAACTGACTGCTGGCTATCATATCGATCCAGTAAAGCTAATCAACGGCGCGATCTTCTCCGTCGATTATGACGAGATGGTCGTGGTAACAGATATCGACTTCCACAGCCTGTGTGAGCATCATATGCTGCCTTTTTATGGCCGGGCTCATGTGGCTTATATCCCTGATGGAAAAGTTGTCGGCCTGAGCAAGATTCCCCGCATCGTGGAGATGTTTGCTCGACGCCTGCAAATCCAAGAACAGATGACTACCCAAATTGCAGAGTTCATACAAGAAACGCTCAACCCCAAGGGCGTCGCCGTGGCTCTCGAAGGCGCGCATATGTGCTCAATGATGCGCGGCGTCAAGAAAGAAAATGCCCGCATGACCACCACCCGTTTTTTGGGCGAGTTCAAAGAAAATCAGAACCTGAAAGACCAGTTTCTCAACCGAATTTAGATCCACAGGATCACATTTCTCTACACCTTTTGCCTAGAGACCAGCCCAAAATTGGGCTGGTCTCGGCTATTTAAGGGGTATACTATTTTCATGGTCACTCCGGAACCCCTCCCCCAACCGTTTATTGCCCTGCTCTCCCCTCAGACAACCCTTGAAGAGGTAGGCGGCAAAGGGCTTAACCTGATTAAACTTGCCCGCGCTGGATTTCCCGTTCCTAACGCCTTCCTGATCCCCACTGAATCCTATTGGGAATTCGTGAATGAGAATCATTTGGATGCCTTCATTCAAGATACTCTGGCAAATATTGATTTCTCTTCTCCCGAGGGTTTATCTGCTGCCTCAGTGGCGATTCGGACTCAGTTTGAGCGGGGTGCAGTTTCCCCGAAGATTGCCTCCGCCCTGTGGATCGCCTGGCGCTGGTTGGGCGCGCATCCTGTGGCTGTGCGCTCATCCGCCACCGCCGAAGACCTCCCTGATATGTCCTTTGCTGGGCAACAAGACACATTTCTCAATATCATTGACGACGAAGCTTTGAGTGAAGCTGTGGTCAAATGCTGGAGCAGTTTGTGGACGGCGCGTGCCATCGGGTATCGTGCGCGTAACAACATCTCACAACAAGATGTCAGTTTATGTGTGATCGTGCAAAACATGGTTCAGTCGGATTCGTCGGGAGTATTGTTCACCGCCAACCCGCTCACTGGGTGTCGCACAGAGACCGTCATCGATGCCACGCTGGGACTTGGAGAGGCTCTTGTTGGGGGTTATGTAGAACCGGATAATTATGTTGTCAATACAAGTGACAGTCACTTCGAAATAATTAAAAAATCTCTGGGAAGCAAATCCCTGATCATCACTGGGAAATCTGAGGGAGGCGTATCCACGCAAGAAACAGAAGCAACTACCCAACAAGCCATTCCCGATGAAGTCATTCTAGAGTTGGCCGAAATAAGCCAGCGTGTCGCCGAACTCTACAACTTTCCTCAAGATATCGAATGGGCATATATTTGCGGCGAAGAAGGATGCAGTTTATACATTCTGCAATCTCGTCCAATCACTTCACTTTACCCTCTACCCAAAAACTTACCGCTCGAACCCACGAAATTCTTAATGGGTCTCCAGGCCGTTCAGGGTGTCATCGACCCTTACACACCCCTGGGGCAAGATCTACTAATGTTGGTTCTCACGGGCGGCGCGCGCCTGTTCAAATTGGAATATTCCCTTGAAACTCAAACCGCCTTTTATATCGCTGCCGAACGAATTTTTCTCAATCTGACGGCGATTCTGCGCTCCCCGCTAGGAAACAAAATTTATCCAAATGTTATCAGGTCTATTGATCCTGGAGTCTCCCAGGCAGCAGCAAAGATAGTCAAAGATCCGCGCTTTGCACCCATACACCACAGACCGTCCTTGAGCACGATCAGACGTTTTGCAGGATTTATGCTCCCATTGATTGGAAGAGTAATTGGCATACTCCGCAACCCCGAGCGCAAGAAAGCTGAAGTTTTAAATACTTTCGACAAAATTGTCTCCGAAACTAAAGCCAAGCAAACACTCACAGGTGATTTGTGGACAGATTTTTCCCGAATCATGCATATTTTGCATGAAACCAAATACTTATTTGCTGATTTTGTAATTCCCATTGGGGTACCGCCTGTAGTTGCAGGGATGGCACCCTTTTTTGGGATTTTGCAACGCTTCAGCCTCGAAGTTGCCCAAGAAACCGGCGATGAGCGATTCAAAACAATATACCTTGAAATCTCGCGCGGCATGCCGGATAATGTCACAACCGAGATGGATCTGGCCCTATGGGATACTGCCCAAATTTTGCGCAGCGATCCTCTTTCCAAAAGTCAGTTTGAGAATTCTTCCATAGATGAACTAGCAACCGGCTACCTGGAAGAATCACTTACACCAACGGCCCATGAAGCTGTAGTAGATTTTCTAGATAGATATGGTGCCCGCGGCCTGGGGGAAATTGATATCGGCCGCCAGCGTTGGGATGAAAATCCAACACATATATTGCAAATTTTGCAAAGCTACTTAGCCATCGATGATCCTTCATTGGCACCGGATGCAGTCTTCGAACGCGGCGCGCAAGCTGCCCAAGAAGCCGCGGAACTTCTTGTGCAAGCAGTGCGCAAGCTGCGTGGAGGAGGCATCAAAACACGTCTCGTTCGTTTCGCCATCAAGCGCTATCGAGCACTCGGTGGGATGCGCGAGGCACCCAAATTCTTTGCCATCCGCATGATGAGCATCATCCGTCAGGGATTGTTGGCTAGCGGACGTAATTTTGTTGAAGCTGAATTAATAGAGCGTGAAGACGATCTTTTCTTTCTGCGAATAAACGAACTCGATGAAATTCTTGAAAATCAGACAATCCCTGCAGAAATTCGCTCTCGCATCGATGAACGTCGCGCACTGCGTAAACGAGAGAAGCTGCGTAAGCAAATTCCACGCGTTTTTCTTAGTGATGGTACCGCTTTCTATGAAGGCGTCGCGGCTCCAATAGATGACTCTAATGCCATTGTGGGTGACCCAGTTTCCCCAGGCATTGTTGAAGGGAAGGTCAAAGTAGTACTCAACCCCCATAAAACGCAACTCACACCCGGTGAAATCTTGGTCTGCCCTGGCACCGACCCCGCCTGGACTCCACTCTTTTTAGCTGCAGGAGGGCTGGTCATGGAAGTCGGCGGCATGATGACGCACGGCTCTGTAGTAGCGCGTGAGTACGGCATCCCCGCTGTGGTGGGAGTGCATCAGGCTACGACGAGATTGGAGACAGGGCAGCGCGTGCGTGTGAATGGAAGCACTGGGGAAATCTCAGTGATTTGTGATTAGTATACAGTTTTGATACCAGACTGGTTACTGCCTACTGTTTACTGGTAACTGAATGGGGTTATAATTAGAACAATAGTACGAAAAATGACTCGGTCTGAAAAAACAACATTTCGTCAAATCATCCACCTCGATTTGGATGCCTTCTATTGTGCGGTAGAAGAGCAGCTGGACCCCTCTTTAACGGGTCTGCCCTTCGCTGTCGGCGGGCGTCCTGACCAACGTGGAGTTGTATCCTCGTGCTCATACGCTGCCAGGGCACAGGGGGTGCGCTCGGCTATGCCCACGGCACGGGCTCTTCATCTTTGTCCTCAATTGAAGATCGTTTCACCACATTACAAAACTTATCATGAAGCTTCTCGCAAAGTGATGGCTAGGGTGCGCGCGGTTACTGATCTGGTTGAGCAAATTTCGGTTGACGAAGCTTTCATCGAAGTTAGTGATCTCTCCGAAGATGCGGAATCCATTGGGCGCAGGCTGCAAACTGAAATTCGCAAGGAGTTGGATTTGCCCAATTCTTTGGGTATTGCAACCAACAAACTGGTAGCTAAGATCGCCAATGATGTTGGTAAGGCCGCCAAAAGGAGTGGCTCTCCACCCAACGCGTTGACCGTCGTGCCCTCTGGGCAAGAGGCCGAATTTTTGGCTCCTTTACCTGTAGAAATGCTCTGGGGCGTTGGCCCGAAGACCGCTGAAAAACTTGCTTTAATGGAAATCCATACTATTGGAGATTTAGCAGCAATTTCTGATTACAATCTATCCAAACGTTTCGGGAAGATCGGTTGGGATCTTGCCAGGCGCGCCAAAGGCATCGACAATCGTCCTATCGTCACTGAACGCGAAGCCAAATCGATTAGCCAGGAGGTCACTTACGTTAAAGACGTTCACGATGGGGAAAAGTTGCGCCAAACAATGCGCAAACAAGCCCTAAATGTGGCTAAGCAGCTCAAGAAACAAGAGTTGGTTGCTCGGACGGTAAAACTCAAAATTCGCTGGCCTGATTTCTCAACCCCAACGCGCCAAACAACGCTGGCAAAACCGACATCCGATGGAGAAATTATTGCTCAGGCAGCCATAAAATTGTTTGAGCAGATATGGCAGCGGGGTAAAGCTGTACGTTTGATCGGTGTGGGGGTGAGTGGTTTGTCACAACCACCTCAGCAACTTGGCCTTTGGGATCGCGATTGGGACAAAGAACGTCGCATTCAAGAAGCCATTGGAAAACTTCAAGATCAGTTTGGAGATCAAGTTATATCGCGCGGCTTCTTAGAGAACGAAGAATGAATTTCATATTAGAGCGCTTTATCGGCGAGAATATTGAAGTTCAGTACGACAAACCCCCAACCTTTGAGAAGACACCTGGGTGTCCCGATAGATTTTTTTGGGATGGGCTACCCTATACAATTATTGAAATGCTTAGTCAATGGCATGATTTCAGTCGTAGCGGCTCAATGGCGCACAATATGCGTCCCAGCAGCATGAAAAAAGCCCGTCGCCGGGGTTCGTATGGCGTTGGGCGTTTCTACTTCAGAGTGCGCACTAAGAATGATCGATTCTTTGAAATCTATTATGACCGCGCGGTGAAGAGTGTCGATGATCGTAAAGGGGAATGGGTGTTATTAAGAGAGCTATCTTCCTCGTTGGCAGAGTAAACGCCCCTCAAACAGAATCAGCAAAGAGGGAGTCCATTACACTCCGCAAGACGAACAGGATCCCCCACTGCAAGTTCCACAACCAGTCGAAGCACTGCTTCCCGCCACAACTCGCCCTCCGCTGTGGGCGAATGCGGCTGAGACTGCCCTTTGAGTCTCTTCACTCTGACACTGTTCACACGAAATCAGATCATCCGCCTTTGAAAAACTGCGCAGGGCTTCAAAACGGGTATCACAAGCGGTACAAATATACTCATAAATTGGCATTAGAAATTTCCTTTCAATAAGCGGGTTGGATTTTAATTCAACCTATTGTTAGGGTCAATACTGGGGAGAAACTAAGGCAAAACTTCATATATCGAACAATCGTAACTAACTTTGTCTGAATTATGACAGGTTTCAGGCTTTTATATGTCTAATATAACTAGCTCTAATGTGCTCATTCTACTACACTATTAAGTTGGAATGAAACCGGTTCCATAGTGCATTATTTCTAACAAAACCGCCTTTTTGGCGAAATTTTTATAGCCAAATGGAGATACACATCATGACAAATACTATCAAAACGCTAGACGGGAACGAGGCTGTCGCCACGATTGCCCATAAGACAAACGAAGTGATCGCCATTTATCCGATCACCCCTTCTTCTAACATGGGCGAGCATGCAGATGCATGGTCTGCCCTAGGATACAAAAATATTTGGGGAACTGTGCCTGAAGTTATCGAAATGCAGGCTGAAGGTGGGGCTGCTGGTGCTGTTCATGGTGCCCTCCAAACCGGTGCCCTGACGACTACCTTCACAGCATCTCAAGGCCTTCTTTTGATGATCCCCAACATGTACAAAATCGCAGGTGAGTTGACCTCGGCGGTGTTCCACGTCTCGGCGCGCTCTGTTGCTGCCCAAGCGCTTTCCATTTTTGGAGACCACTCCGATGTGATGGCTGCTCGTTCTACGGGTTGGGCTTTATTAGGATCTGGTTCTGTGCAAGAAGCGCATGACTTCGCCTTGATCACACAGGCTGTGACACTGGAAGCACGCGTGCCTTTCCTGCACTTCTTCGAGGGTTTCCGCGTTTCGCATGAAGTCAGCAAGATCGAGATGATCCCTGACGATGTCATTCGAGAAATGATCAACGATGAATTCGTCCACGCTCACCGGGGGCGTGCGCTTTCCCCAGATCATCCCGTGATCCGCGGTACCGCACAAAACCCAGACGTGTTCTTCCAGGCCCGTGAGACCGTTAATCCTTACTACGAAGCTGCTCCTGGCATCGTTCAGAAGTACATGGATCAGTTCGCTGAACTGACAGGTCGCAAATACAAAATTTACGAGTACGAAGGCGCACCTGATGCGGATCGCGTGATCGTGGTGATTGGGTCTGGTGGAGAGACAGTTGAAGAAACTGCCAAAGCCCTGAATGCAAATGGTGAAAAGGTCGGTGTACTGAAAGTTCGTTTATTCCGCCCCTTCTCAGTCAAAGATTTTGTTGAGGCAATTCCAGCCAGCGTGAAGGTATTATCGGTGCTCGATCGAACAAAGGAGCCTGGTGCTGCTGGTGAGCCCCTATACCAAGATGTAGTCACTGCGGTGAGCGAAGCCATGACTGAAGGCATCGCACCCTTCGAGACGGCCCCCAGAATTGTCGGTGGCCGCTACGGTCTTTCATCGAAAGAGTTCACACCTGCTATGGTCAAGGGCGTTTATGATGATATGGTCAAGGATAAGCCCAAGAATCATTTCACAGTTGGCATCAACGACGACGTTTCCAACACAAGCATTGCATTCGATCCGACTTACTCCATTGAAGGCGAAGACACCGTTCGTGCGGTTTTCTTCGGGCTGGGTGCTGATGGAACCGTTGGAGCCAACAAGAACTCGATCAAGATCATTGGTGAAGAAACTGAGAACTACGCTCAGGGGTACTTTGTCTACGACTCGAAGAAATCCGGTGCAAAGACAATTTCTCATCTTCGCTTTGGCCCAAATCCGATCCATGCCCCCTATCTGATCGATCAGGCGAATTTCGTTGCCTGTCATCAGTTCAACTTCCTCGAGCAGATCAATATGCTCAAGTATGCTCAACCTGGTGCTGTTTTCTTGCTCAACAGCATCTACGGTTCCGATGAAATTTGGGACAATTTGCCTAAAGAAGTGCAGGCTGCGATCATCGAAAAAGATTTGCAATTCTACATCCTCGATGCTTATGAAGTCGCCGAAGCTGCTGGCATGGGACGCCGTATCAACACCATCATGCAGACGGCTTTCTTCTACATCAGTGGTGTTCTGCCCCAAGATGAGGCCATTGCGGCTATCAAAAACTCAATCAAGAAAACCTATGGCAAGCGCGGAGATGCAGTTGTACAAAAGAACTTCGCCGCTGTCGACCAGGCATTGGCTCACCTACACAAAGTCGAAGTTCCTGAAAAGATCTCCAGCAAATTGAGCATGCGCAAACCTGTCCCCGATAAGGCTCCAAAGTTCGTACGCGAGGTCGTTGGGACAATTATTTCTGGAGATGGAGATAGCCTGCCCGTCAGCGCCATGCCGATCGATGGCACGTACCCTGTAGCCACGACCCAGTGGGAAAAGCGCAATATCTCTCTGGAAATTCCGGTTTGGGAAGAGGATCTCTGTATTCGCTGTGGAAAATGTGCTTTCGTCTGCCCTCATGCTGTCATTCGCCAAAAGGTGTACGACCCATCTTTGTTGAAGAAAGCTCCCGAAACCTTCAAGCATATTGAAGGTAAATTCAAGGAATTCCCCGGATGGGAATACACCATTCAGGTTGCCCCTGAAGATTGCACAGGCTGCCAGCTTTGTGTTCAGGTTTGCCCTGCAAAAGACAAATCGCAGCCCAAGCGCAAGGCGCTCAATATGGCAGATCAACTCCCCATTCGTGAAAAAGAAGTAGAAAACTGGGATTTCTTCCTCTCGATCCCCGAAGTTGATCGCACCAAGGTCGAACCCAAAAACATCAAGAATTCCCAACTGTTGCAACCCTTATTTGAGTTTTCAGGGGCTTGCATGGGATGTGGTGAAACACCCTATGTCAAACTGGCCAGCCAATTATTCGGCGACCGCATGATCATCGCCAATGCCACCGGCTGCTCCAGTATTTACGGCGGAAACCTACCTACGCATCCCTACGCGGTCAACAAAGATGGGCGCGGTCCTGCCTGGTCCAACTCTCTCTTCGAGGATAACGCCGAATTCGGTTTAGGTATGCGCCTGACCATCGATAAGCAGAACGAATATGCTCGCGAACTTCTCCAACAATTGGCCAAGAAACTTGGTCAAAGCCTGGTTGATGATCTACTTAACGCTAATATGTCTGATGAATCCGGAATTCAGGCCCAACGCGAACGCGTTGAAAAACTCAAGAAGAAACTCAAGAACGATAAAGATCCAAAAGCCAAGGATTTGCTCAGCCTCGCCGATATTTTGGTCAAGAAGAGTGTTTGGATCGTCGGTGGAGACGGCTGGGCTTACGATATCGGCTACGGCGGTCTCGATCACGTTCTGGCTTCCGGCCGCAATGTAAACGTGTTGGTATTAGATACCCAGGTTTACTCAAATACCGGCGGTCAGTCATCCAAAGCTACACCAATCGGCGCAGTAGCAAAATTTGCTGCCAATGGAAAAGCAATCCCCCGCAAAGATTTGGGCATGATCGCTATGTCGTATGGATACATCTATGTTGCGCAAGTAGCCATGGGTTCAAGCGATATGCAGACTTTGCGAGCTTTCCGTGAAGCCGATGCCTTCGACGGTCCATCCCTGATCTTGGCTTACAGCCCGTGCATCAACCACGGCTTCGAACTGAGCGAAGGCCTGCACCACCAGGATTTGGTTGTCAAATCTGGTCTGTGGCCGCTTTATCGCTATAATCCTGATTCAGTGGATCAAGGACAGAATCCATTGAAATTAGACTCAAAAGACCCCAGCATTCCATTCAAAGATGCGGCCTATACCGAAACTCGCTTCAGCATGCTGGTTCACAGCGATGAAGCTCGTGCAGCGCAACTGATGAAATATGCTCAAGAAGAGATCGACTCTCGCTGGGCGATGTACAAACAAATGGCAGCTATCCGCTATAATGGCAACGGCGGCAAAGAAGAGTAATAAAAATTGAAATAGGAGCTGCTGTAACACTCAGCTCCTATCTATTTTCAAGAGGAGTAAAACATGACGGATCTATCAACTAAATATTTGGGCTTGGACCTCAAAAATCCGCTCGTTGCTTCAGCATCCCCTCTTTCAGAGAAAATCGAAACTGTTCGCGAGTTAGAAGCAGCGGGGGTTTCTGCTGTAGTCGTGTATTCTCTCTTCGAGGAGCAAATTGTCAAAGAGAGTCTTGAGTTAGATTACTTCTTGAGCCGCGATACAGAAAGCTTCGCCGAAGCGCTCACACAACTTCCAGATATTGGCAAATACAGCCTGGGACCGGAGAAATACATCGAACATATTGCTAATCTCAAAAAGGCTGTTGATATTCCGATCATCGGCAGCTTAAATGGTGTATCGAGCGGTGGATGGGTTGACTATGCAAAAAAAATCCAGGAGGCTGGAGCCGACGCGCTCGAACTCAATCTTTACTATTTGCCTACGGATACAGCAATCGCGGGAAACGAACTCGAAGCAGCCTACCTTTCCACTGTAAATACTGTTAGTTCAAAGATCAGCATCCCCTTGGCAGTGAAACTAAGCCCATTTGTGACCGCGATACCTAACTTTGCACAAAAACTGGCTCAGGCTGGAGCGAATGGATTGGTGCTTTTCAACCGATTTTACCAGCCCGATTTCGACCTTGAAGAGCTTGAAGTCGTCCCTAATTTGGTGTTGAGTGCATCGGATGAGCTGTTACTACCCTTGAGGTGGATCGCTATTCTTCAAGGACGTGTCCCCGTGGACTTTGCCTTAACCAGTGGAGTTCATACTGCCGAGGACATGCTCAAAGCCATGATGGCTGGCGCCAAAGTTGCCATGTCTGCTTCCGCTCTGCTCAAGAACGGGGTCAAACATGCCAGTCAACTCCTGGCTGATCTCGAAGCCTGGATGGTCGAACACGAGTACGAATCCATCCAGCAAATGCAAGGCAGCCTCAGCCAGGAATCAAGTGGAAATGATGCAGCCTTCGAACGGGCAAATTATATGAAAGTGTTGGGGTCGTATTAGATAACAAAAATAGACACTAGAAAAGAATCAAAAACGGGAGTGATGGTGATAGCCACATCACTCCCGTTTTTAATTAAAATAACTGGGACACTCAAGTTGAATGTCCCAGTTTAGATTCTGTAAAAATAAGAGGTTCAGGTTAGTTCTTCTGTCGCTTAGAACGTAAAATTCGTTTACGGCGACGAATAGCCTTTTTTCTTTGAATGCGTCGCAATTCGCTTTTAGAAACATGCCAGCGCTTGCGGCGTACTGCACTCATTACACCACTTTTGGCTACTTTCTTTCGAAAGCGTCGCAGCAATTGTTCTTGTGACTCATTCGGGCGTAGTTCGACCGTCGGCAAAACCCTCACCACCTTTGTTTCGAGGAATTAAAGAAATCAATATTTCTTCTTCGAGATAATAGAAAAAAGTCTCTATTGGCAATGACCTACTCTCCCAGGGGGCTTCCCCCCAAGTACCATCGGCGCTGGCGGGCTTAACTGCCGGGTTCGGGATGTGACCGGGTGTACCTCCGCCGCTAATATCACCAAAGAGACTTTATTCACTATTATGTTAACACTACTAACGAATATTGTTGAGATATCAATCTACAAGTTCTGAAAAGTTCTGAGTTCTCCGCATCACTAGTTAAGCCCTCGACCATTAGTACAGCTTAGCTGAACACATTGCTGTGCTTACACATGCTGCCTATCAAGCAGGTAGTCTTCCTGCGGTCTTACTCCCTTAACGGGACGAGGGATCTTATCTTAGGGCGAGCTTCCCGCTTAGATGCTTTCAGCGGTTATCCCTGCCAGACGTAGCTACCCAGCAATGCACCTGGCGGTACAACTGGCACACCAGAGGTCTGTCCACTCCGGTCCTCTCGTACTAGGAGCAGCTCCCTTCAAATCCCTTACGCCCACAGCGGATAGAGACCGACCTGTCTCACGACGGTCTGAACCCAGCTCGCGTACCGCTTTAATGGGCGAACAGCCCAACCCTTGGGACCTTATCCAGCCCCAGGATGCGATGAG
>JADHTJ010000207.1 GCA_016785015.1 Anaerolineales bacterium | reverse complement strand
TGAGTTTGGCCGTCAGGCGCTCGTGATGGCGTTGAAACTGCGTGAGATGGTGGTCATCCCTGAATTAGCCCTTGCTCATCTTGATCAGGTCTGATTTTCTTGTTTTTTGTGCAAACTTTTCACTGTTAAGGTACTAATGTAAACCATGTCCAAAAAAGATGAAACCGAAAAATTGACACATAATCCATATTCCGATTAGAAGTTTAGCTTTTCAAAAAAGCTAAACTTCTTTTTGGAAAAGGGGATTCAGACCCATTCCACTTCTTCCACAGTAAGATCACCACCCGCATCACCAGTATTGACGGTGCCTGCCGGTTCAATCATCAGGATGTGGCATTCCTCTTCGGCAATGGGTTTGTGTTCGACGCCTTTGGGCACCACCAACATTTCGCCCTCTTTGAGCGCGGCAACACCATCTCGAAAAACGATCTGCATCTCGCCATGTATGACGATGAAAACTTCATCGGTCCCGGGGTGGCTGTGCCAAACGAATTCGCCCTGGATCTTGGCAATCTTGAAATGGTAATCGTTCATCTGGGCGATGATCTTAGGTGACCAATGCTCGCTGAACTTGCTGAATTTCTCTTGAAAATTAATCGGTTTATGATCCATGACAGACCTCGAATTTTTGAAGTTGCGAATTCTTGTTGAAAGTGTCACTCTGAGGTAGCGCGCCGAGGGCAGGCTTGCGCCCAGCGACCGAAGAGTCTCCTGCACTTTGTGTGGAGATTCTTCACTTCGTTCAGAATGACAAAAGGCGTTAATTGATTGTACTTCGAAAAATTGCCAGACAGACTTCATCGATAGTGCCTGGATCAGCAACTTCTAGCCAGGGTATTTCAGATAAGCGTGGAGTTCCAGCGCCATAGGAGCAGATGGTGATCGGCCGTGTCTGGGCTACTTCTTCTAACCTGGCGACTACGGTGTTGAATATCCTTCCTCCGAAGGGGTTGAAAAGGAAGAACAGCGTCCCTTTAGAATAATCGACTTCTCTTGCATCGGTGTTGATGAATTTGGCTCCTGTCAGGCCAAGGCTTGCCGCGCGTTGAACAGCGTATCTATAAAAAGCGGGTTCGAATTCCACACCGATGCAAGGGACACCCGTCAGCAGGTGTACCAACATGATAACTTTTCCCAAGCCTGAACCCAGATCGTAGAATACATCTTGCCGTGAGAATTGAACCTGATCATTTAATTCCAGAATCACGCTGACCGGTGTCGGCTCATAACGTACCATGCCATATTCGCGTTCTGCTTTCGGTTCTGGGTGCGGAAGGGGGATAAGCACGCCCTCGATCAGACTGTCCAGGTTTTCATAACCGTAATGGGGTTGGCCTTGATTCTCGGGAGAGTAATTGGTGAAGGGAGTGACTAGATCACGCAGATGCTCCCCCTTCACCCCAACTAGAATTTCGTTACGCAAACCCTGAAAAAGGGCGTCGTTGAAGGCCAGAATACGATCACCCAGTTGTTGGGCACCCTCGTATAGTTTGGTTAATTCAGCGTTGGGATCCCCCGAAGTGTAAAGCTCTTCGATAAGGGCAATAAAATTCAAGGCCTCTTTGCGAGCATTGAATTGTGATTCATCGAAGAGAGCCTGGTTATTTTGCAGGGCGTCCAGGTCGGCTTTAATTTTGTGGAGTTTCATGAGCTTCGCTTATTCAGATCTACTACCATAACCTCCTCCGCGCCGCCCATCCCAATAAAACCACTACTAAAACCATAGAAACTCCCACGAGCAAGGGAGCCATACTGTTTGAATTGTTATTGCTCTCCAAAGTAGTGGAAGGTGTAACACTTGGAGTCCGATTATCAAATTCCTCGATGTGTGTTGGGGTGACCTGGGTCTGAGTGATTGTTGGGGTGGTGCTTGGCGGGGCAGGGGTCGGAGTGGCCGTGGCTGGCGGCGTGACCAGAAGAAGCAATTGTTGGCCGGCATAGATGATGGAATCGTCAGTCAAGCTATTCCAGGCCATCAGATCAGCAAGGTTGACATCATACTGATCAGCAATCCAGGCCAGGAATTCGCCACTCTGGACAGTATGGTAGTAATAGCCGTCGCTGGCTGGGGTCAATTTTTCGATGGCAGAGAGAGGGCGCGGGGTCGGGGTGAGGGTCACATTGCCAGGATCAATCAACAATTTTTGACCGATTTGTAAGGGCCAATCAGCGCGCAGCCCGTTTAAGGCAAGGATCGTATCCACTGTGATTTGATACGTATTGGCGATCTTGATCAACACCTGGTAAGGCTGTACCTCGTGAACAATCTTTCCTTCAGCATCTGGGGTTGCTAACATAACCATCCCAACCGGAGTTGGCGTGGCATAACCCTCTGTGGAAGTAGATGGGATAAATAATTTCTGACCGATGATCAAACCGTTTTCTCTGGAGAGGTTATTCCAAACTTCCAGATCGTCAATCGTAATTTGATACGCTATGGCGATAGACCAGAATGACTGACCCGACTGAACGAGGTGATATATTCTGCCATCTTCGTCGGGTGTAGCAATCTTTACCGGGATGATGATCTGGGAAACTGGTGGATTTATGTTGGTGCCGGATCCAGATTCATCAACCCCTGAGTAGTACTCGCCGCAAGCATGTTCCGAAATATAAGCAGCCTGCAAAATATAGTAATAACGCCCATCTGGGGCTTGCGCGACTCCTGCGCCCACATGGCAGTAGGCTGGGTTGACGGCTGGCCGCATATGGTCAGGGTCAGCCCAAACCTGCATGATTCGATCGATGCTCATATTGCCGACGGCGAAGTTTTCGGTAGCCCAAACTGTGGCGCCGCCCCCATAGCCTGCCGCAGCGATGCGGCCGCGCACATCACCCATGTGCCACGACATATTGTTAGCCGCCATGGTCTCAGCAGTTACTTGCGCTACGGCATTGACAATGGGATCTTCGATCAGCGCGGGTAAACCTTGTGAAACGCGCAAAGTGTTCATCGCCAGGATCAATTCACTGCGAGATACTGCGCCAGCCGGGGACTCTTGCTTGGTTTTTTCTTTCGCCTGGTAAACTGGCGCTGACAGAAACCAAAGGAGCAGAAGGCTGATCTGAGCAATGGTTTTATATCGAATGCGAGGATTTCTCAGCATGTGCTGATTCTAGCACGTTATAGGTGTGTACTACTTGACAACATCAAGCGGTTTGCAAAAAAGAACGGCAATGCCGTTCGCTGGTAAGTAAGGCGCAGCCTTATGATATAACCTAAATTTTTCTACCGTACGTCCAAGAAATAGGACGCGGATTACACGGATTTTCGCGGATAATTTCTGTGGTAATCATATTTTTCAGATTGATTTATCCAAAAATTTTGTTTGAATCCGCGTGAATCTGCCCAATCTGCGTTATCCGCGTTCCGATTTTTAATGTGTTTGCTCAAATGTACGGTAGCGAAACCTAAATTAGGAATCGCTATCTAATGATGTTAGTCGCGTTCTTTTACGATTCCCTGGGGGAAGATGATCGGCGAACCTGTCCGCGGATGGGAAACAATATCTACCGGAATTTGATAGGCCTGGCTGATATTCTCTGAACTAAGCACTTCAGGTGGGGTGCCCACGCATTGAAGCAGGCCATTGACAATCAGAGCAACTTGATCGGCGACAAAGGAAACCAAATTCAAATCGTGGAGGGCCATCATCACAGTGAGTTGTTTCTCTTGGGCCAGTTGCCTTACTAAAGATAGCAAGCTGGTTTGGTGCTGCAAATCGAGATGATTGGTCGGTTCATCCAACATCAAGACCGGGGTTGATTGTGCCAAAGCGCGCGCCAGTAATACGCGCTGCTGTTCACCCCCCGAGAGCTTGGAAATCGATCTGTGGGCAAAATCTTTGAGATTGGTTTGCTCTAAGGCCAATTTGACAGCATCGCGATCGTCCTGACATTCGCGACCTAACCAGCCCATATGAGCAGTGCGGCCCATCATCACGGCTTGTTCGACGGTAAAGGCGCCGCCCATATGCCGGGCTTGGGGCACAACGGACAGCATGCGGGCGCGTTCACCCGATGGGATGTCAGCGATTGCTTGGTCATCAACAGTGATTTGGCCTGATTGGGGAGAGACCAAACCGCTCACGGCGCGAACGAGGGTGGTCTTCCCAGCGCCATTGGGACCAATTAAAGCCAAAATCTCACCAGGAATCACTTCTAAAGAGATATCCTGGACGGCGATATTCTGGCCATATGCCACGGTAAGGTTTGTGATTTTCAACATCGCTACCAAAAGACCTCGCGCTTAGCCCTGCGCAATATCCACAAGAAGAAAGGGGCACCTGCCAGTGCGGTGACAATCCCAACAGGCAATGTGGTGGGAGCCAACAAAATTCGGGCCAACATGTCCGCTACCAGCAGAGAACTGGCTCCTAAAAATATTGAAATTGGCACAAGGCGCTTGTAATCTGGCCCCCAGATGATGCGCACGATATGGGGAACTATCAGACCTATAAAGCCAATCACACCTGAAAAAGCGACGGCCACAGCTGTGGTTAGTGAAGCAGTGATGATGATGTAGATTTTGGCGCGGTCAACGTTTAATCCCATTTGACGCGCTTCATCTTCCCCAAATTGCAGTACATTCAAACTGTGGCCGGAAATCGAGAGCAACCCCATACCGACAAGCATATAAGGCAGAGCGGCCAATACCGGATTCCAGCCAGCCATGGGGGAACCGCCCAACAGAAAAGCGATGGCACGGTAGATTTGATCATCTGAGGTCAGCATGAGATAAGAAGTAATCGCTGATGTAAATGCCCCCACGGCGACACCAGCCAGGATGAGTGTGGTTAACGGCACCAAGCCATTGACCCTGGCCAAGTTGTACACGATTAGGACAGTCAGAATTGCCCCGATGAAAGCAGCTATCGGAATTAGATAATATCCCCCTAATTCGGTTGGCCAGTTGAGTACCATAGCTACCACAGCACCCAATCCAGCACCTGAAGCTACACCAATCAAATAGGGATCAGCTAAGGGATTGCGAAATAACCCCTGGTACGCCGCGCCACTGCTGGCCAAAGCTGCTCCGGTCATTGCGATGAGCACCGTATGGGGCAATCGCACTGCCATAATGATCGCCACTGATGAGTTCGGCCAATCCGGTTCCAGGGCAACCCAAGGAAGCTGATCCGCCAGAATTTTCAGGATTTTTCCAGGTGGAATATATACAGCCCCCAGCGCGATGGAGAAGATCAGAGCAGCAAGGAGGAGGAGAATATTAAAGATAAAAGGGCGGTTACGAAGCATAGGTGAGGAAGCAGGGGAGCAAGCGGGGATGGGTGCAGGGGTGAAAACAATCTTTGAGATTGCGTCCACCCAAGCTCCCCATTTCCCAGGCTCCCTAGCTACGTATTACTCAAATACATCAGGGTGCAAGATCTTGGCAGTTTCTTCCAGCGCGTCGACCAGCCGCGGGCCGGGGACGCTCATCATGTTGGGGTCAATGGGATAGATGGCGTTATTCTGAACAGCAATGATCACATCCCAGCCGGGGCGCCCGGCTACATCTTCAACGGTGATACCGTAGATTGCGTCAGCCAGCAAAATAATTTGTGGGTTTACAGAGATCAATTCCTCAGCACTGATCTGAGTGTATTCACCTTCCAGCGCTGACGCAGCATTGGAACCACCCGCCATAGCGATGATGTAATCAATGAATGTACCAGAACCCGTTGTCCAGGGGTTGGATGGATCAGTGGCATCTAACTCGTAGAACACCGAAGGTGCGTAGGAGATTGGGGCGACTTTTTCCTGCACAGCTTTTACGCGTGCGTCGAGATCGGCAATCAGGATTTCAGTTTCTTCAACGTGGCCGCTAATTTCACCTAATACAGTCAAATTGGCGTACAGGCCGTCAAAGTCCTCGGGGTTGGTCTGCCAATATACCTGCAGACCAAGATCTTTGAGTGCCAGGATCTGTTCTTCGGCCACAATTTGAGCGGCAACTACCAGATCGGGCTCGAGGGCCAGGATTGTCTCCGTGGGCAACTCGCCCCACATGCTGCCGACACTGGGAACTGCCAGCGCTTCTTCTGGGAAGAGCGAGAAGTCGTCTCGCCCTGCGACCTGATCTCCAGCCCCGATGGCAAACAAGATTTCCGTCATGGAGGGGGAGAGGGCTACAATGGTCTGAGGGTATTCTGTGAATTCAACGGTGTTACCCATATCATCGGTAAAGGACATCATTTCTATCGCCGGTTCTTCTGCATCATCGGCAGCCTCGGCCGGGGCATCTTCTGCGGGAGCATCTGTATCCGCATCTGCTGGTGCCTCAGGTGTGGCAGATTGACAGGCTGTAAGCATTAAAACTAACGCCAATATCAACATGAAAAAAACATTTTTGCGTAGCATTTTAAAACAATCTCCTTACATTAGATTTAATAGACCTCTTGCATAAGTGTTGAATGTGCCATAATAGGCACATGAGATACGAAGAGATAAAAAACCGAAGTGACAAAGATTTCAAGCGACTAACAGGCGTTGAACATCAAACATTCACGCAAATGGTCGCTGTATTAGA
>JADHTJ010000206.1 GCA_016785015.1 Anaerolineales bacterium | reverse complement strand
GCTACCATTAAGTTGGTCATAAATTTACCGTTCATAATATTTCTCTCAGGTTCATACCTGATCAAGACATAAATTCGGCCAAAAACTTATCGCGATTGGCTAATCGGGCTGTCTTCCCGCTAGATGTTTTCAGAATCCACTTTGGCCCAACCAGATAAACATGGCGGAGTGCAATCGCCGAATTCTGGCTGATGTGCTTTCGTAGGGCATCCTCAATTTGTTGGCGCTCCAGCGTGTCATCAATATCCACCTCAGCGACGACCACCACAGCCTCGGTTCCGGCTTTTTCATCTTCAATCCCAAAAGCAACCGCCCGTCCGGGATGAACACCCTGAACTTCATAAGCCAAATCCATCAAATCCTGCGGATAAATATTCTTACCACCAACGATGATGATATCCTTCTTGCGCCCGGTCACAAAAATCTCACTGTCTACGCAGTAACCATAATCGCCGGTCAGATACCAGCCACCTCGAAGCGCCGCGCTGGTGGAATCGGGGCGATTGTAATAACTTGTCAACATACAATCACTTTGCAATGAAATTTCGCCGATCAACCGGTCGGGCAGGACCTGCCCTTCGGGATCCAGGATACGGATACGGGTATTACCGATTCCCCGTCCCGAAGACATCATCTTCAGAACGGATTTTCCAGCTATCGGATCACGCACCACCTGTTCGCTGATATACGCTTCGCGGTCGATCTCGTCCACCTTTGGCAGGGTTCCTGGTGGAGTTTGGGTGACGCCAAAAACGTTCTCAGCCATCGCATAACTACAATTCATGACTTCCTCACGCAGGCCATAAGCCTTGAACTTCTCAAAAAAAATCTGGTGACTCTCCCATTTGACCGGCTCAGAGCAATTTGTCAGAATACGCAAGCTCGTTATGTCCACCCCTTCCATATCTCGCTCGCGGGTCCTATGGGCACAGAAGTTATAAGCAAAATTGGGCATCCATGCTAGCGTACCGCGATATTTGCTGATTGCCTGGAAAAGTTTATAGGGGGCACGCACCCAATCAAATGGCGACATCAGCACCAGGGTATTGGCATTCAATATTGGCATCAGAAAACCGGCAATTAGCCCCATATCGTGATAAAGAGGCAGCCAGGATACAAATACATCATCAGGGCGCAGATCGATGGCCCGACAATAAGCGGCTAATTGATTTAATACGGCCAGATGGGAAAGAGCGACGCCTTTCTGCAATCCGGTGGTCCCCGAAGAGTGCTGTAGGAGGGCAATTTCTGCTGGGTCACGAAGCAGTCCAGGCAACTTGCTCAGGTCAAGGGAATTGTCGTTGTCAAGTTGGTCGGTCCGCAAGACCGTTCGCACTGACCCGCCGGGGTGCAGGGCAGACCGTACTTCCGGCTCGAACTCGGGCGTGGTGACAATAGCTGATGGTTTTGTCACAGCAAGCAGGGCCGTAAGATCGGCACGATATCGCTCTGGGGAGAGTTTTTCGGTCAGGAAAGGCATGATCGATGGAGTTGCACCGTGCAAAATCGCGCCCCAGAAAGAAAAAATCAGGTCAGCGCCATGCTCCAAAATCAGAATGACCACTTCGCCAGGTTGGATGTGCTCTCGCTGGTAGGCGTGGGCATAGCGGCAGGAACCGCGCGCCAAGTCATCGTTTGTCAGCGAGATGTCTTCCTGGCTAGCGTGCTGGACGACGATGGCTGTCTTTTCGGGGTTATTGTAAAGATTTTGTTGGATGAGATGGGGAAGAGTGGTCATGATGAAAAATGGAGAGTAAAAGCAGCTCTTTGGTTGTCGATATTAATGTTGTTCAGGCATCCGATCGGGGCAACTATTTTTACTGGCGGGATTGGATAAGGGCAGCCAGTTGTTCGAGCGTGTCGAACGTATCGGCGTTCAGTTCGGTATCTTCAATCCGTACACCAAAAGTGTCTTCAACATACAGCCCTAAATCAACCAGGCTGAAAGAATCGATTAAACCGCTGGAAATGAGTTTTTCATCTGCTGCAATGCTGCGATCGGGCTGTCTGGCAATTTCAGTGGCAATAAATTTTTTTAAGGTAGCAATCATTTCTTCAGTCATTGTATTGTATCCTTGTTTTTTTCTAAATTTTATGTCATTCTTCGCATTTCACTTGCAAAGCATCTATCACGTTAGAGGCCAGTTCCAATGTTCCTTCTGGTGTCAAATGAATGGCACTATTCGTAAACTCATGATTGGGCAGTATATCCCAAATATCCAAGTAATTCCATTCATTTTCATCTGCTTTTTGTGCCAGTTGAATACGATATTCATCGTAAGCCCAACGGGGGTAGAAAAAATTATACCTGAGGTTGCTATTTGTTCCCTGGCTGATGAGCATGGGTTCGTTAACGAATAAAACAGGCGCAGGGCTGAGATCAATGCCAGCAGACAAAATATCAAAAGCGAGCTGGCTTTCATCTAAGGGGCGCTGTAAATTATGAAAGGCGTCTTCACCAACTTCGAAGTCTGTTTTTGGGGGTGTATAGTTTTCAGAGTAAACTTGATCGACTCCAGTTGCAGCCCACATCACGCCATATAACTGCAGGCGGATGAAATCAGCCAGAGCACGGCGCTGACCAAATAGGGTTTGGCTCCAATAGGTGAGGTGAACCAGTTCTGGATCATGCGGATCAAGTGGTAAGTCATAACGATCAATCAGGCCTTGGATATCTGTCGCGTTATTGGCTACCAGAGGTGATGTGAGCTGTTTTTCGAGCGGAAAGGCCTCCAGTGTGGTCAGCCAGATGATGGCATCCGGTTTGTAACGAGCGGCATAATCCAGAAGAAGCAGATCTTTGGTCAGGGAGATGGTGGGATACCCAAGGTTGTAAAAATGAGCGGTTTTCCCACAAAAAGTCAATTCCCGTTGATTCAACTGGCCTGCAAGGGTTTGGTCCGGTTTCAGCAAAGTCCCCCAAACAGATGAATCACCAATCAATATGATGCGATATTCAACGGCAGCCTTTGGCTGGCTGATTTCATGGGCCGCAAACATGGCATCCAGATTATATAGGCTTAAGTTATACGCCCGAGCAGGATTCTCTCCAAACGGCAGCCGCTTCCTGCCAGGAAAAATCCGGTTATATCCACTGAGATGCCCCATATCTGGGAACAGAGGCAGGATCAGAGCAACGAACAAGGTAAGGATCAAACCTTTAAGTAAAATGCGAAAAGGAGAAGACATCGTCAAGGTAACGGGGATTTTAATTCCGAATTAAAAAATTAGTTTCATCCAAAACGAAAGAGCAGTGAGAAAAAATCAAGGGTTTTTTGCGGCGTTGGAAGGACAAACCAGACCCATCCAAGAGCTACGAAATTGAAGGTAATCAATATACCGCTCCAATTGACAACTTGCTGGCGCATAGGTGTTGTTGCCCAGTTGCTAACCCGCACACGGAGAACATTCTGCCAGCGACTATGGAAGAATAGCCCCAACCCATGCCACAATCCCCAAATGACAAAATTCGGGGTGATCCCGTGCCACAGGCCGATCAGAGTCATGGTGAGGAGCTGTGCAAGGAGAATCATACCCCAGGCTGGTAGGGATGTGCCGCGCAGAGAGCGTGAAAAGGGATTGAAAACATAAGCGCGAAACCATTGGGTAAGGCTCATGTGCCAGTTATTCCAAAAATGGGTCAGATTGGGTTTGAGATAAGGTTGTTTGAAATTTTCTGGCAATTTGATTCCGATCAAGCGCCCCAATGCCAAAGCGATATCCGTATAACCGCTAAAATCAAGCAGAATTTGGAAAGCATAGGCATATAGAAGTACCCATGCCCAACCCGCATTTTGAATCTGGGTAGCATTTTGCGGGTTGATGGCAACCAAGGCCAGACTATCTGCAAGGATATATTTTTTAAACAAACCAAGCGCAAGGCGCTCGATAATAAAACCCCATTCGATGTTCGAACGAGAGAACGGAGCCCGAAGATCTTTGACAAATCGCTCCAGACGGTCGATTGGCCCAGCAACCAGAGCAGGATAAAAGAAAATGAAGGTGACATACTCTTGTAGAAATACAGTCGGGCCACGTCTCCTGATGCTATCTTGAAGGGTATGAATCAGGCGAAAGGCAATATAGGATAAGCCAAGCCAACGAATATCGAAAGCTGTGACAGTTTCAATGGCCTGATTGTTGAACGAACGCAATGTTTGTGCCAGCCAAATGGTGATCGGTTGGTATTTGATGGCGATCAGCAAGCTGATCACCAAAATAATTCCTCCCAAGGCAATCGATTTATTTTTAGCCCAAAATATTGCGAACAAAATCAGAATGCCAAAAACTACCAGGGCTGACATGATTTGCTCGATACGGGGTGGGATGGAGGCCGTAAGAAAGGATAAGCCGTCCAAATAGCGCGTCATGCCGAGAATTACAATGACTAGGAGTATCCATCCAAATGTAAATATATTTTCGCGTGATTTTACAATTTCATGAGGGGTGATAACAATCCACAGCACGATGACCAGGACCAATCCGATTGTAGGCAGCCAAAAATCGATGTAGCGGATAGGTAAGGCAGGCTGCAGGGCGTATACTGCAACTAAGCTGAAGATAAATATGAAAAAAGCGCGCTTTTGCGCGTTTAGGAAGAAGGCAGCTACCAGGGTAAGTAGCAGGCCAATCGCAAGATTTGATAGTGTCATCCCGCTAGAAGCCCTGATAAATCCAGAGAGGCGAGTCAGTGGTAGAGAGAATAACAAGCAAGGCGAGAATCAGGGCTAGGAATAAAGCCCAACGATTCTCTTTCGTCCAAAGTTTTCTTACTGCATTCCACATACAAGCCATTCGCCATTCGCATTTTCAAGCAGATAATCTTGTATAGACAGATCAAATTCTTGAATTTCGCCATCATAACTGGCGATGATTTTGCCCGTACATGAAACAACAGCCAGACCATCAGGAGTAGTGCCTGTCTCCTGACAGCTAAGGCCTTCGAGCTCTGTGCTTACGGCTTGAAAAGCATCCAGCATCATCAAAGCATCAAATTCCCAATCCTTGCAAGTAATGGTGCTTAATTGTGTGGCGTCTTTTTCTATAATAGCCTGAATATAATTTTCAACCGCTTTTTCAGGAGCTGAACCCGATCCACAGGCGGCTAACAATATTGTAGCGATAGAAACAATAATTAATTTGCGATACATAATTTTTCTCCAAAGCTCCCGTATAAATAGTGTGCACTATCAGAATTGAAGAGATGAACGCCGGAGAGAAACGTTTCAGATTACTAAGGAATACAATTATGGCAACATTACCACTCAAGCTGCCATTATGTAATCTTTGAAAGTGTGGAGGAAGTTTCAAACATCTATTCGTTTGCCTTCATCTTGGTTTTCGCTTACAATCGATGCCGACTAATCAAGTATCTATTTCCTTATACCAACTGCGCACCCTTAGACCATGAATTAATGTAGTCTTACTCTTGGGATTTCGTCCGATTCATGGCTTATAAGATCACAATTGGTATTACTACACCTTCAATCTCATGGATTTCTCATCGCCATGAATCCGACCACTCACTATGCACTTACTTTTTATTGCAGGTCAGATCAAAGGGAACACTTATATAAAGTCGTGTATATCCAGACACTAATTCATCACAAGCAATATAACTATACACAAACTCATCCCTGGCGTCTTCAATTAGCAGCCATTGAATCTCTAATGGTTCTAAAGTCATGAAATGATATTCATCCAAGGTTCTAATAAAGACCCCGATTTGTTCAAAGGTTTTATTACGGATCTGGATTGTTGCAGGTCTGATGAAATCTGAAGCATCAAAATGATTGTTTGCATTGCCGATATGCCCCGCAGTAGCGCCACAAATTGGAACATGCATAGTCTTGTGGGTGGTAAAGTCAAATGTTCCGACTTCAGAGAGATTACACGAAAACATCGTGAATGAATACCAACCATTTTTTATTACAAAGAAACCCTCAGAATCAGGAGGCACAGTAATTGTATATGTTGTGGGCCCATATAGCCAAAGAGTGAAATCAAATTGGCTTTCATTGTAGACCCAAAAGAAAATTTCATGGGGTCTATCATCGTCATCATCGGCAGCCATGACAGCAACAGAGGGGATCGCCAAAGCGAAAACTATGGCGGCTAAGATAATGATACGAAGAGGTGTCGATCGGTTTATCATAGTAATCTCTCCTTTCGAGAAATCCCTTTTGGACATCTTAAAAACGATAACGGATGTCAAAATTAATTATACCTTAATGCAACAATAATTCCTGATTATGCAATGTGGGTCTTTGGGAAATCCCGTGGCAAATTCCAGATTTGGGGTTAAGATTCCATCAAATCACCAGATTCTGTAAGAAACATCTAAACTGTGGCAATTATTACCTAGGAGGCGTGCAAAAATAACTTCCCATTTTGAGACGGCTGAACTAATCGGGGTGTGGTTTGATAGTGTACGGCTTATGTGAAATCGAAAAATCGAAAGGTTGACAAAAAGGGAATATTCGCCAAGATTAAGGCGACAAAACCAATCTTAGGAGAATATTCCCATGCAAAGTATATCAATAGCTGAGCTTTTGTTGGTCATGTATG
>JADHTJ010000042.1 GCA_016785015.1 Anaerolineales bacterium | reverse complement strand
AGTCTTCCACTTTGAGCATCTCCTTGACCTCCACTACCACTTAGATTGCTCATAATGGTAGTGGAATTATGCCCAGGTGGGCGCACTTTCGTCGCGCGTTTTTCTTCAAAGTGGGCGCGTTTTAGATTATCATTAACACGTCACATCCTGCAACCCCAGGTGGCGCTGGATGAAGGCGTCTTTCAAACCTCCTGTGAGGGGACCCGGTCGATAGAGCGCCAGGGCGATCATGATGTCTTCTGGCGAGTGGGCGTCGATCTCTTTGAGCGTGGCGCGCATCCCCGGGCTTTCGATGGCAAAGCAGCCAATCGTCTGGGCATCCCGCACCATGGCAGCTGTATCAGGATCATCTTCAGGGATGGCATCCAGTACGTGCAGGCTGCTGGGGTACTCTGTTGCGGTCCAATCTCGCAGCCGCTCAGCCACATCGCCCAGCACGCTCAAGCCGCGCGTGCCAAGCAGATCGATCTTGACCAGGCCGAACTTCTCGATAGTGTCGAGGTCGAACTGCGTGATGACAATCCCTTTGCTGGCCAGATGCGTGGGCACCAGATCGTTCAACGGTCCTGGCGCGATAACTATGCCCCCTGGATGAATAGAAAGATGGCGGGGGAAATTCAGGATGGCAGCGGCATCTTTGAAAACAGCACGATAGGATGGATAGCGCTGCACCAACTCGCCAAAGGGGTCATCGCCGCTGACCCTGGCGCGTGCCCGCGGGCTCCAGCCCCGGTACGGCAGATCAGCTGTCATTTCCTTGATGAACTTCTCCGATAAACCATGGGCTTTGGCGGCTTCACGCAGGGCAGAGCGGCGCCGGAAGCGGTTGATCGTCGCAACCATAGCCACCCGCTCGTGACCATATTTATCATAGACATGCTGGATAACGATCGCGCGCCGTTTAGAACACAGGTCGGTATCGATGTCAGGCGGTGAGCTGCGAGAGGGATTCAGAAATCGCTCGAAATACAGGTTCAAGGCCAGGGGGTCAGGCGTGGTGATCCCCAAACAGTGCGCTACCAGCGAGGAAGCGGCCGAGCCGCGCGAAGAGGTGGGCACACCCGCCTCGCGAGCGAAATCCATGATCTCGGCCATGATCAGGAACAGCGGCGCGTAGCCGCGCTCTGCAATGACCTTCAACTCATGCTTCAGCCGCTGGCGGATGGTTTGGGTAATCTCACCATACTGTTGCTTAGCGCCAACGTCAGCTCGCTCGCTTAACACATCCAGGGCGGTCTTGCCTTCAGGCAAAGGAATCTTTGGATAGTGTGGTACGCCCAAGGGAAGTTCCAGGTTGCAACTTTCAGCAACGGCCAGTGTATTCGAAATAGCTTCTGGGAATTCGACGAATCGAGCACTCATCTCATCGCCAGATGCAAAATGACTCCCCGAAGGGGCCGGTGCATCCGAGGGCAGCTCGCTTAAACGACAGTTCAAACGCATGGCGCTCAATGTGCGCTGTAGTTGAGCGTCATCGGCATTGATGTAATGAACGTTGTTCGTCGCCACAATGGATAGATTAGCCTGCGTAGCGAGGGAAGTCATTTCCCGAAAACTTTCATTCGGTTGAAGCTCAACATAAAGGTTTCCTTGGAAGGCGGCCTGCAACTCAAACAGGAAATCCAAGGCGGCTTCTCTCTGTCCGCTGACGGCCAACCGTCGCACCAACCCGCTCACGCCCCCGGTCAGGCAGATCAACCCGGAACTGTTCTCCGCCAGCACTTCGAAGGATATGCCTTGTTCTGGGTCACGATCGGGAGCACTCTGGGCGGCGCTGCTCAAGCGGCACAAACTTGACCAACCCTGCAAATCTTTGGCCAGAAAAACGAGATTGCCCAACCCCAGCGTGTGCTGAACGGCTACCTCCAAACCCAATATCGGCTTGATCCCGGCGTCAAGGCAAGCTTCGTAGAATTCCAACGCGCCGGTCAGGCCATGGTGATCGGTCAGCGCCAGGGCGGACATGCCATGCTCGACAGCAGCATTTACCAGATCCTGAGGAGAAGGGACTCCTTCCAGGAAGGAGTAATAGGAGTGGGTGTGTAAGTGAACGAATTTCACAATGGATCAATAATACCAATGAATCCCCCATTAGGTCATTGAAAACCTTTCTATGGAATAAATCGACCTATCAAACTCAACCCGAAATATTCACTCATGTTACGCAAAATAGGACTGGCAGTCCTGGTAAATTCGGTTGGAACATGGGAATTTCTCTCCTAAGGACTGCCAGTCCTGCGTATCATCAGTTATTCAGTGAAAAATCAGCACTCACATGATTTCGAAAATGCCTTAAAAGTACTAGGCCCACCCGTAGACAATTTTTTCGGGGATGATGCCAGTGGTCCCCTTCAGTCAATAATATCCAAATCATTTTCATCGATCCACATTCGATGAAAATCTGAGAAACTTCGCCCTTCATCAAACCAGGACAAAACTTTGTCGCGCTCCAATATGGTCGGCTCCCGTCTCAAAATGGCCTGATACGAAGAAAATCGCCAATCTCGATAATCATCGATCAAACCATGCTTTTGCGGATTTTGATGAATATAGACAACTAACATCCTGAAGTAGGCGTCATTGGAGACATGCCTGCGCTTGAAAGGTTTTTCGAAAAGACTACCCGTCCTTTGGTAGGCCTTGTTGATCGCTTTCGAATAGGTACTAAATAAATTTCGAAACTGAAGTGAGACATAGGACTGCCAGCCCTCAGAGAACTGGCAGTCTTGAGGAACAACCTTGATTTGCATTAAGAAATGAAAATGATTTCGCAGCAGACAGTAGGCGTAAGTTTCGGCGATAGGATCAATGTATTTACGATAGAGACGCATGAAGTAATCATAGTTCTTTTCTTCGATGAAAATATTTTCTCGATTATTGCCACGATTGTATATGTGGTAATTCTCACCAGGGATTAGGGTTGTAATTTTCATATCACACACAACAAAATCATCGACCAGGTTTTATTGAGAGGTCACGCCTTCCAGATCTGTAATATCCAAATTCCCAAAAAAAAGACTTCTTGAGGGGGAATTATCTTTAGGTTAGGATGAGAAATTCGGCTGGACCAAACTTGCACTGATTGCAAAACGGATGATGAGCCTCACTACACTTTCAAGGTCCAATATACTTTGAGCCATTGAAACCTTCACCATAGGTATTGTTTCCAGGTTTTGGGTCAGTAAAATCAGGCTTTACCGTACATTCCACAATATAGGAATAAATATTGAAATCTAGATTCAGATTGGTCGGGTGCGAATGCGTTTCACCGGGTTTCATACTTTGGGTGATGGTAAATTGCGACGTTTTACCCGGGCCTGATTTAAGGGTGTTCTTGTCTGTTGTCTGAGTCGAGCAATCAACTGTTATTTTGAGATTATTTATCGTTCCCGGTCCGTGGTTGGTGATGCGCACATGGAATTGTCCATGGGGTTGGCTTCCAGGATAAATATCCGTTGGTTCAATATCTGCAGAAAAGGAGCCGCTGCCCGAAGTTCCACCCCCGCTGACAGTAACAGTCACATTTTTCGTGGAAGTCCCCCCACATCCCGTCCCCGTAAGGGTATACGTCGTCGTTACTGTGGGATTTACCCAGGCAGACCCAGGCGATCCTACTCCACCAACGCCAGAGGAAATTTCTACAGAACCTACCAATTCAGCAGTGTTCCCGTTAGTCACAGGGCCCCATTCAAGCTTCGATGATTCACCAGCTTTGATAGTGCTGGGGTTAGCTGTAAATGATGAAATTACTGGTTGGCCAGAGCAGCCTCCACTGGTTGTTCCCCCAGTTGTCCCGCTGCTTGTTCCTCCTGTTGTTTCGCTACTGGTTCCTTCATCTCCGGAGGGCGATTCTGATGGAGATTCATCGCCTGGCATCCCACCCACAACAATTTCGATTTCACGGGCTTCCATTTCTTCGCCCATATCCACACCCAGAACGAAGCCCATCGTCTCATCGGGGCAAACTTCCCGCTCACCTGCGCGCTCAACTGGTTCTCCATTGAAAAAGGCACCAAAGCCACCTCCTTCAACGTTCCAAAATAACATCGTACACTCACCAACCTGGAGATCAGTGCGTTCAGCAAAAAACTCGATTTGCACTTCCTCATCAATAGGCTCATCATCAGGAGGCGGCTCTTCCTCTGAGAATTCAACGACCATGATCTCGATTTCTCGAACATCGGCGCTATCTCCCAAATCCACTTCCAAAATGAATATTGTTGATTCTTCCAAGCAGATCTCCCGTTCTCCACCGAGTTCAACCTGCTCTCCGTTCAAAAATACGCCGAATCCTCCTTCAACGTGCCACCAGAGAAGTGTGCATTCACCAGGGTGTAATTCATTGCGATCAACATCGAATTCGATCCACACTCCATCATCACCGGGTGGTTCTTCCACCGCCTGATCATGTTCATCATCAACAAGCTGCCCATCATCATTTGGTATATCGGGGGAGGTATCTCGCGGCATAGAACAAGCAGCCGCACTCCCCAAAACTATTACCAAACACAACAAAACAAGAAATTTGGTCAGAGTGCTAAAGCTTTCATTCATCCTTTATCTCCTCGTATGAAATCATAAACTACCCAAGCAACCTTGATCGACTTCTGATCGAAATTTTTATCAAACGTTTTTTGAGTATGTCCATAATAGTCCCCAATATGACTTTAAATTAGAACTAATGTGAATATTATAACGGGTTTTGAAGCAACTCTCCCAGAGCTTCAATCAATGCATCTACATCCGACTGAGTATTGTATCCCTGAATTGATGCACGGATAAATGGCTCTCCCTGCCACCTGAAGAGCGGCACTTCAATGCAATACTCATCGTACAATCGTCTCTTGAGTTCCTTTTCTTCCACATCCTCAGGCAGGCGCGCCGCGAACATTTGCTTGAACCATAATGATGTTTCAGGGCAAATGGGTGGTAAAACTGTTAGGGTATTGATCTCTCGGCGAGCGTGGCGCGCCAGGTGATGACAGCGATCCGTCACGGCTTCCCATTGATGCTCTCGCATAAACTCAATCGCGGCGGGAACCGATAGAAAAGCGGCGATATCGCGCGTGCCTTGCCACTCGTGATAATCGATAAATTGGTTGCTGCTACCAAAACCTTCCTCGGCCTGATAGCCCCAACTGATCACCAATGGATCGAGCCAGTGATGAACTTTAGGATTCGCATAAAGGAATGCCGCTCCTTTAGGACTCATCATCCACTTGTGACACGCGCCCACATAGAGATCAGCGCCTATGGCTCCCAGGTCAACGGGGATTTGGCCTGGCGCGTGGGCACCATCGACGATGCACAATATACCAGCCTGTCGCGCTCGTCGACAGATTTCATCTACGGGGAAGATCAATGCCGTCGGGCTGGTGATATGGCTGAGGAAGATCACTTTAGTCTTTGGGGTGACCCCTTTCCAAAAAGTTTCGACGAATTCCTCGGGTGTGGTCACAGGCAACGGGATGGGCTGCTGTACATATCTCGCTCCCACTTTCTGGCACACGTAGCGCCAGGTGCGGTCCATGGCGCCGTACTCGTGATCGCTGGTCAGAATTTCGTCGCCAGGCACTAATTCAAGGTTGCGGGCGACCATGTTGATCGCCGTGGTGGGATTAGGGAAGTAAACAATCTCTTCAGCCCCACAATTCAGAAATTGTGCCAGGGCTGACCGAGATTCGGCCATCAACTGACTCACCTGCCGATCGAGGAATTCCACGGGCTGGCGTTCCAGGCGGCGCTGCCAGGATTGATAACTCTCAAAAACAGGGCGGGGACAAGCCCCAAAGGAACCGTGATTTAAAAAGGTAATCTCAGGGTCAAGTAAAAACATAGAAGAATAAGTATCAAACATGAGGGAGTCCGTTCATCCTGTTTGGGAAAACAGAAACCCCAGGGATGTGAATAAGCCTGGGGTTTGCTATTTCCAAAAATATGAAGTTATTCGGCAGCAGGTACCGTTTCTACGCTAGGTTTAGGCCGCACGGCCGCGCCGACCAGGATCAGTATCAACCCAAGGGTGAAGACAATGATCGACTGCCACATCAAGGGACCAAGTATTGCATCAGCCAAAATCATGGAAGCAGATAAGGCTTCTTCACGCACCAGAGGCGGAATTTCACTCAAGGGCCCGATAGTCAGCACGCCAACCAATGTTGCAGGATAGATTAGGGCTAAAATTAGCAGTAGCGCGCCATCCAAGGTTAGAGGAATACCCCACCAGTTGCCTAATGCTTTCAAGGAGCGAATGGCGAAAAGCAAGATCAATACAAGTAAAACAACGGGAATTAGCGGCGCCAGTCGCATTGATTGGCGGACTAGCAACAGTTGCGCCTTGATCAATTCTGGTCCTATGCCGCGCGTATCTTCAAGACGAGATAATTCTTGGGTGAGCGCGAATGTGTCTGGAATATTTTCGACAACCAATATCAAGGAATTATGATAATCACTGACCTGATCAGAAGCCCAAGGATCAGGGAACTGGCATAAGTTGTAAAGCACCTCTTCGCCAGGTAGAGATGCTGCCAGACGAGATCTAAAATCTGCAATCTCATCTTCAGTACATGGAGGCAGCGATTCGTAGACAACTCGGATTGCGTTTTCCCCATGTTCTGAATTGACACGCTCTTTGAAGGCCAACAAATCTAATGTTACGTCGGGAACACGCTCATCCGAATCGATCCATTCATAAGTGCCGTCGACAGCAACAGATATCCATTCGATCAGGATTTCATCAGGCAAGGCTTCGGCGCGGATTTCTCGCCAGCTATCGATGCTCACCATGCTGAGCAAATCTACGATATCTGGTTCATCTTCCCAAGCAATGGCTTCGCCAGCACCGTAACGCTGCTCGGCGCGCTGCTCAGAATACCATTTCAGGGCCGCGGGGATTAAGTCCGAATCCGTGACGATATCGGTGATAATGCCTTTTACTAAAACCTGATCAAAAACCACACGCCCAATATCATAGGCCAGAATCGAAACTGGCAGAGCAATCAACAGGATCAAAAGGATAAAGAAGGCGATTATCTTACCAAGAACTTTCATCGTACTTACTCCTTACAGCTTACGGAAAACATTTTCGTAAAAATAGTATACACCAAGTTTGCTCGCAAAAACGCAACCAGTATTTTCCTTAGCTTAGCATCCCCATTTCCTTCAATTCTTCAGGGACTCAATTTTGTTTACCAGTACGCCAAGAGCTACATCTGCCAGAGATGTGAGTTGTAGATCAGCATGATCTACTGACAAGAGGCGAGTTAAAGGATTAGGAACAACAACGCAAAAAATCCCAGCACTTTGGGCAGCTGTGATGCCATTCGGCGAATCTTCCAACACAAAAACTTCATCAGCATCCAATCCCAATGATTTCAAAGCCAATTGGTAGAGAGCCGGGTCAGGTTTGGTGCGCTCTACATCATCTGACGTGTGCACGATATCAAAATGTTTCATCAAATCTAAACGTTCGAGATGTCCACCAACCCACTCCCGATCTGAACTAGAAGCAATCGCTAACTTCAAATTCATTTTTCTCGCTTCAAATAATATTTCCTCAACCCCAGGGAGAATGGGCTGTTTTTCTACTAAATCAATTTCCCGCTGCAAACGCTTTGCTCCAACTTCTTTACCATCAATTGCAGAATCCAGTTGGGATTGTAGTCGTTCCAATGGATCAAAATGTTCATCTGGCGAAATACCAATTATCTGCCCCCATTCTTCAAAGGGCAAATCCAAATTATATTCCTGATATAACTCCAACCAGGACTGATAAATAGTGCTCTCTGTATCTAAGATCAAACCATCAAAATCGAAAATAATGCCGCGAATCATTGGGTCTCCTAATCGTCGTCGAATCGGCTGGGTAAGGGTTTATAGTGGGTATAATTTTACAACTAATAGTACCAATGTGCGTAAATAGAATCAAAAAGCGTTTTGTTTGCACACTTGTAACTTGCCTACTTCCCCAAATGCCTTGTATAATGCTCCATGGAGGAACCCATGACCGAAGAAAAGAAAAAACCGCTTAAAGCCGATATCGGCTTTTTCCAAAATATCAGTAATGAAATCAAGCTTATTTTCCGTTTGATGGCTGACAACCGGGTAGGTTGGTGGCTCAAGCTGCTGCCATTCGGCTCGATAGTATATTTCATCTTCCCAGATATTGCTCCTGGACCGATAGATGATGCTATTGTTATCGGTATTGGCGTCTATCTATTCATCGAGCTTTGCCCACCCGAAATTGTCGACGAACATCGCGAAGCGCTGCGCAGCACGATTCCCGGTGAGTGGCGTGATCCTGAGAGTGAAAGCGAACCCGATGTCGTGGAGGGGGAATTCAAAAAGGAAGAGTAAAACCGCTCATCAAAATTGAAGCAACGAGTTTTCTAAAAGTATGCCAGAAATTATGACTTCTGGCATATAATCATTAATTGAGAAAGATTTTGCGAGGTGTGAAATGACGAAGCGATTTATCCTATTAATTTCTGTTGCGACTGTTATTCTGCTTACCGCCTGCATTGCACTGGCAAGTGGAGCCACCTCCACACCGCTGCCAACCTTTGCCCCTCCGACGTTCACACCCTTCGAAGCGCAAGCTCTCGAATACACATCCACCCCTTTCTCTGAAACACCGATCATCATGTGTACACCACCCCCGTGTGGAGATAACGAAGCTTATCACTGCCCCAATGTCTGCCCTGGTGGCTGCGGAACAACTTGTGCGACGCACACCCCTGCGGCGATAACTCAGGCTACTCAATTACCAGATCCCGCCAAATTCCAGTGGACACTGATTGCCAGTGGCCTGACCAAGCCCGTGGGATTAGAGCATGCGGGGGATGATTCGGGAAGATTATTCATCATTGAGCAACCAGGGATGATCCGAATTTTTCATGATAATACTCTGCTCTCAGTACCCTTCCTGGATATCAGTGAGCGCGTCAACAACAAATCCAGCGAGCAGGGTTTATTAGGGTTGGCTTTTCACCCAGATTACACCCACAATGGGTACTTCTTCGTCAATTACACTAACAACCGCGGTGATACTGTGATCGCCCGCTATCGCGTTTCCGCTGATCCCAACCTCGCTGATCCCACTACAGAAGAAATTGTCTTGATGATTGCCCAACCTTATGGCAATCACAACGGCGGGCATCTGGCATTCGGCCCCGATGGTTTTCTCTACATTGGCACCGGGGACGGCGGTTCAGCCGGAGATCCTGAAGGAAATGCCCAAAATCTCAGTTCATTGCTTGGCAAAATGCTGCGTTTGGATATAAACGTTTCGCCCTATTCGATCCCATCCGACAATCCTTATGGGGACGAGATTTGGGCCGCTGGTCTGCGCAATCCCTGGCGCTATTCTTTTGATAGACTGACTGGAGATCTCTTTATAGGGGATGTGGGCC
The DNA here is from genome assembly GCA_016785015.1 of Anaerolineales bacterium. GTDB lineage: Bacteria > Chloroflexota > Anaerolineae > Anaerolineales > UBA11858 > NIOZ-UU35. The sequence goes on along the minus strand of JADHTJ010000042.1, from coordinate 23,025 downwards.
AAAATCAATGGGAAGAGATTCACTTTTTGGATTCCGGCACCCCCGGTGGAACAAACTTCGGCTGGGACATCTTTGAGGGCAGCCACGCTTATGAGGGTACTATTCCCAAAGGATTACTACTAACAGAACCCATCGCCGAGTATGATCATGGTCAGGGATGTTCGGTAACCGGCGGCGTGGTCTACCGCGGCGCGCTGTCCAATTGGCAGGGGGTTTACCTTTATGGTGACTACTGTTCTGGTCTGGTTTGGGGATTGTTACAGGATGTCACTGGCAATTGGCAGAACGCGCTACTCTTTAATTCAAATGCAACCATTTCCTCATTTGGTGAAGACGAAGGCGGTGAAGTTTATCTCGTCGATCATAGTGGGAATATCTATCGTTTGGAAGAACAGTGATCTTACTGATTTAGGTGTAACCATTCAGATGTGCATGCATCTAAAAAGTAAACACAGGAGATTAACAAATGGCTAAACAAAAACGTAAAATTCAAAAGAATCAATCAATACTCTGGATCGGAATTATCGGTATTCTTTTGATCGTCCTGGTGGGTGTCACCTTAGCAAGTCAATCTTCATCTCAAACTCTCCCCAACGAGATCACAGTTGATGAAGCTTATCAAAAATACCAAGAGGGCGCCTTTGTGTTAGATGTGCGCACCCAAGAAGAATGGGATGAGTACCACGCCCCCAACACAACCCTGATCACCCTCGACCAACTCCCTAATCGAGTCAATGAAGTTCCCCAAGATCAAGAAATTGTTGTCATCTGCCGTTCAGGCAACCGCAGCCAGGTCGGGCGAGATATTTTGCGCGATGCCGGTTTTGACCAAGTCACCAGCACGGCTGGCGGCCTGAAAGCCTGGAGCGCGGCAGGATATCCCATCGAAGGCACACGACCATAAATGACTCTCTTCGGTGGTATCGAAGCTGGCGGCACGAAATTTGTTTGCGCCGTGGGCACCGGCCCCGACGATATTCGTACTGAGACCCGTTTCCCTACAACCACACCGGATGAAACGCTTCAACAAGCCATTGCTTTCTTCAGAGCCCACGGCGAACTGGCTTCTATTGGTATCGGCTCCTTCGGTCCGGTAGACCCCAACCCAGAGTCTCCCACTTTTGGCTATATCACTTCCACACCAAAGCCCGGCTGGGCGCATACCAATTTCGTGGGGGCTATCAGCACGGAGTTTGATATCCCGATAGGCTTCGATACCGATGTCAACGCGGCCGCGCTGGGAGAGCATCGTTGGGGCGCAGCGCAGGGTTTGGAAACCTTCATATATCTGACTGTCGGAACCGGTATCGGCGGGGGCGCCATGGTAGAAGGAAACTTACTCCATGGCGTGATGCATCCCGAAATGGGTCATACTCTTCTACCACACGATCAAGAACGGGATCCCTTCAAGGGAATTTGCCCCTTTCACGGGAATTGTCTCGAAGGATTAGCCTCCGGCCCAGCGCTAGAGGCACGCTGGGGTGCACGCGCCGAAACTCTTCCTGATGATCATCCAGCTTGGGATTTGGAAGCCACTTATCTGGCATATGCCCTGGTCAACTATATTCTTATCATCGCACCCCAACGACTCATCCTTGGCGGTGGTGTGATGGAGCAAACGCAGTTATTTCCCCTGATACGCGCTAAAGTTCACGCGTTGTTAAACAGCTATGTACAAGTTCCAGAAATAATAAACGATATTGAGAGCTACATAATTCCCCCAGTCCTTGTCAAACACTCTGGTGTGCTGGGATCAATTGCCCTGGCAGAACTAGCTTATCAGCGTGGAGCTTGACAGCCGCTCAAAGCGATTTATAATAACGACAAATATTATCCAAAACGCGATGACCGGGACGAGTAACTGGTTCGGCCCTGACAGAAAAAGGAGACCATCGGCTGAGAGTCTCCCCCAGCAACCGACCAATGAAAACCCCCCGCGAGCGTAATCCAGAACGTCCTTCACCTTCGCTCAGGACAAGTAAGGAGAACGGATGGCCCCGTTACCAGCCCAATGAGGTGAGTCAAAAAGACCCTAAAGGTCTTTGAGACCTTTAGGGTCTCACTCAAATCAGGTGGAACCGTGTGAGCTAGCGCTCTCGCCCTGAATATAGGCGAGAGCGTTTTTAGTTAAGGACGGGAGACGGAGGACAGGAGACAGAGAATTGTATTTTTCGGTCCCCCGTCTTCGGTCCCCGGACTCCGAAGGAGCAAGAAAATGTCTTACCAAGAACAAGAAAAATACGAAGAATCAGAACTTTACCGCATCCGGCACTCGGCCGCGCATGTTATGGCTCAGGCGGTGATTGAATTGTTCGAACCCGGTGAAGCCAAGTTTGCCATCGGCCCGCCCGTCGAGAACGGCTTCTATTACGATTTCGATCTACCGCGCAACCTGACCCCCGATGATCTCAAAGCCATCGAAAAGCGCATGAGGCAGATCATCGCAAAACATCACCCATTCGAGAAAGTTGTCGTCAGCGCAGAAAAAGCTAAAGAAATGTTCGAAGGACAACCCTACAAAATCGAGCTAATCGAAGGCTTAGAAGAAGGTGGTTTTGACGAATACGGCGAACCTTTAGATGAGAAACCTGAAATCTCATTTTATTCGCATGATGCCTTTACCGATTTATGCCGCGGACCTCACGTGGAGCATACGGGCAAGATCAATCCTTCGGCGATCAAGTTGATGAGCATCGCCGGAGCCTATTGGCGCGGCGATGAGAACAAGTCCCAACTCCAGCGAATCTATGGTACGGCCTGGAAAACTTCTAAAGAGTTAGAAGAGCATCTCCACATGTTGGAAGAAGCCAAAAAACGCGACCATCGCAAGTTAGGCAAGGAGCTTGATATCTACACCTTTTCCGATGAAGTCGGACCCGGCCTGCCGCTCTGGCTGCCCAATGGCGGCATCTTGATTGAAGAATTGGAGGCCCTGGCAAAGGAAATCGAGCATAACCACAACTACGATCGCGTGCGCACACCCCATCTCACCAAAGAAGATCTTTTCCATCGCAGCGGCCATCTACCCTACTATGCCGAGAGCATGTATCCGCCTATGGATATGGATGGCGTCAAGTATTATGTCAAACCAATGAATTGCCCTATGCATCACAAGATCTTCGACGCCCGCCCGCGCAGCTATCGCGACTTGCCCCTACGGCTGGCGGAGTACGGCACTTGCTACCGCTTCGAGAAGAGCGGCGAGCTCTTTGGCCTGATGCGCGTGCGCTCCATGCAAATGAACGATGCTCATATCTACTGCTCCGAGGATGATTTCGAGCAAGAGTTCATGGACGTAATCGCCATGTACATGGAATATTTCGAAATTTTCAACATCGAGAAATACGTTATGCGCTTCAGCACACACGTCAAAGAAGGGCTGAGTAAGAAGTATGTTGATAATGAACGCCTGTGGTTGAAGACTGAAGAAATGGTTCGTCAGGCCATGCGCAACGGCAATGTGCCTTTTGTAGAGGTTCCTGACGAGGCGGCTTTCTACGGCCCCAAGGTAGACGTGCAAGTTTGGAGCGCCATAGGCCGCGAGTTCACGCTGGCTACGAATCAGGTAGATTTTTCTCAGCCGGTGAGCTTTGATCTGGCCTTCAAGAACAGCGCCGGAGAGGATGAAACCCCCTTGTGCATTCACCGTGCCCCTTTGAGCACGCACGAACGATTGATCGGCTTCTTGATCGAGCACTACGCCGGAAAATTCCCTGTTTGGCTTGCCCCCGAGCAAGCGAGCGTCATCCCCATCACAGATGACCAAAATGAATATGCTCTCGAAATTGAGCGTAAACTCAAAGCTATCAACGTGCGCGTCAAAGCAGATTTGGGCTCCGACCGCATGAATGCCAAGATCCGCTCTGCGCAGAAGATGCAGGTGCCTTATATGCTGGTCGTTGGCAAGCGTGAAGTCGAAGAAAACAGCATTGCTTTGCGCTTGCGAGATGGCACTCGTAAAGATGGCACGTCTGTTGATGAATTTCTCGATATGATTCAAGGAAAGATTTCAACGCGATCAGCAGAGTTGTAAAATCGGGAATGATAAACGATAAATGGTGAATTGTGAATGAGAATTAACAATTCACCATTTACAATTCCCAATTCCCCTGATATACTCCGCCCGGTTTTGCACAAGCAGACCAAAAAATACACACGTCTCTTGACCCATTGGGAGCGTGCCGCGAGCGGGGAAGCTCACCTGCGGTGCTCATTGGGATCGATAGAGACGGAGGAAAAAACGCAGGAGATAAATATGTCCGTAGTTTCCATGAAAGCACTCTTAGAGAGTGGTGTTCACTTTGGGCACCGAACCCATCGCTGGCACCCCAAAATGAAGCCCTATATCTTCACCCAGCGCAATAATATCCATATTATTGATTTGGAATTGACGCTCAGGGGGCTGGAAGAAGCCTATGCGCTGATCCGCGATATCGTATCTGAAGGCGGTAATGTACTCTTTGTAGGCACGAAGCGCCAGGCCCAAGAAACCATCCAACTTGAAGCCGAGCGCTGCGACATGCCTTGGGTTACCCATCGCTGGTTGGGCGGTACTATGACCAACTGGGCTACCATCCGAGCGCGGGTCAATGAACTCAACCGCTTGGAACGCATGCGCGATAGTGGCGAGTTTGAGATCTTGTCCAAGAAAGAAGCTCTCGGCGAAACTCGTAAAATCGATCGTCTGGATATGCTCTTCGGTGGCGTTCGCGATATGGATGGTGTCCCAGATGTGCTCTTTGTTGTTGATATCAGCCGAGAAGAGACTTCGGTGCACGAAGCCAATATTCTTGGCATTCCCGTTGTTGCCATGGTGGATACAAATTGTGATCCCAGCAACATCGACTATATCATCCCATCCAATGATGATGCCATCCGCGCCATCAAACTGATCGTCGGGAAAATTGCCGACTCTGTCATTGAAGGCAAGGCCATGCGTAAAGATGAAGATGAAGAATACGCTGCTGCCGAGGTTCCCCAAGTTCGTTACGAAGAAACCGCTGAGATGAGCGATGAAGAGCTTCTTGGTGAAGCCACCCTGGCTAAGCTTGAAGCAACCAAAGCTGCTGAAGCTGAGGCCGTTGCTAAAGCAAAGGCCGAGGCTGCTGAAAAGGCTGAGGCCGACGCGGCAGCAGAGGCTGAAGCAGCAGAGGCTGGAACGGTAGAGGCTGATGCGGCAGAGGCTGATGCGGCAGAGGCTGATGCGGTAGAGGCTGATGTGGTAGAGGCTGATGCGGTAGAGGCTGATGCGGTAGAGGCTGTCGAGACTGAGGCCGAAGAAGCCGTTGATGTCGATCAGACTGAAGAAGCACCCGCGGAAGAAGCCGAAGAAGCAAACGCTGCAGAGGAAAAATCTACAGAAGATGAGGCAAAATAAATGAGCATTACTTCCAAAGAAATCAAAGAACTGCGCCAAAAAACCAGCGCAGGCTTCATGGACTGTAAGAAAGCCCTCGAGGAGCATAACGGCGACTTCGAGAAAGCAGTCGAGTATCTACGAAAAAAGGGACTTGCTAAAGCCGCCAAGCGCGCCGATCGAGTAGCATCTGAAGGTGTGATCGAACTTTATAACCACGGTGATGGCCGCGTGGGTGTCATGGTTGAAGTCAATTGCGAGACAGATTTCGTCTCCCGCTCTGAAGCATTCCGCGAATTTGCTCACGAGATTGCCTTGCAAATTGCTGCACTTTCGCCTCTTTACATAACCGAAGAAGATATCCCTGAGGACCTCCTTGCGAAAGAAAGCGAGATTGCTAAAGAGCTTGCCTTGCAAGAAGGCAAACCTGAAAATATCGTCGATCGCATCGTTGATGGGCGTGTTGACAAGTTCAAAGATGAAGTCGTATTGCTGCGCCAAGCTTATATCAGAGATGACAAACTGAGTATTCAGGAATATATGAATCAAACTATCGTCGCCATTGGAGAAAATCTGATCATCCGAAGATTTTCTCGCTGGGCTCTCGGCGAAAAGAGCAACTAGATCAAGAAAGGTCAACCAATTGGTTGGCCTTTTTGATATATAATCTCAAATTACAGCAAGAGTAGATTCAAGATCTAAAAAAGGAAACTTTTATGGAAAATAATCTCAAATTTAAACGCATCTTGCTGAAGCTAAGCGGCGAATCACTATCAGGGCCCGATGGCTTTGGGATCGATCCCCTTCAGGCGGAAAAAGTAGCCCAACATCTCCAGGGCATAACCGACATGGACGTGGAGATCGCCCTGGTCATTGGCGCTGGCAACATTTGGCGAGGTCGGCGTGGCCTGGATCGCGGTATGGATCGCGCCACGGCCGATTATATGGGCATGCTGGCCACTGTTCTAAACGCCCTGGCATTGATGGACGCCATGGAACGCGCTGGCATTGTCACCAGAGTTCAGACCGCCATTGAAATGCGTGATGTCGCTGAGCCATATATCCGCCGACGTGCAATCCGGCATCTTGAAAAAGGGCGTGTAGTAATCTTCGGTGGGGGCACAGGCAATCCCTATTTCTCAACCGACACCGCCGCAGCCCTGCGCGCCATGGAAATCGGCGCAGATGTGGTCATCAAAGCGACCAAAGTTGATGGCGTCTATGACTCCGATCCCATGACCAACCCCGACGCAGTCAAATTTAACAAATTATCATACATCGAAACTCTAAACCGGCGCCTGGAAGTTATGGACAGCACCGCCATATCCCTTTGTATGGATAACCATCTCCCCATCCTTGTGCTCAACTTATGGGAGGAAGGTGCTCTGCGCAGTGCTCTATATGGGGAAACAGTGGGCACAATCGTCTCTGACTAGGAAGTGTTGACATTTCAGTTGTTGCCAGGGAGAGTGCAATATTTGAAGCTATTCATTTCTGGAGAGAAATTACTAAATGTCAACACGGCATAATTTGTTCAAAATCACTATACAGAGCGAGCTTTGTGAACCTTGGTGAAGCCCGCTTTTTTTCTACAACAATCCTGGAATTCCTGTTCAATACGCTCTCATGGTAAAATCTTTTGGGACGAAATGACGAATTAAATTATCCTTTGCGAGGAGAAACTCATGCTAAATGATTTGTATTTTGATGCAAAAACACGCATGAAGGGTGCTATTCAAGCCCTTGAGGAAGATTTGGCTGCAATCCGTACTGGCCGTGCAAATCCTGCTCTGGTAGAGAAAATGTCCGTAGAATATTATGGTGCTCCTACGCCCTTACAACAACTTGCCAGTGTAGGTGTTCCTGAACCAAGATCCCTTCTTATTCGCCCATTTGACCCTTCTACCTTAAAAGATATTGAGCGAGCAATTCTAGCCTCAGATTTGGGATTAACCCCTAATAGTGACGGTAAAGCAATTCGTCTTCACCTGCCACCCTTGACAGAAGAACGAAGAATTGAGTTAGGCCGCATTGTCGGTCAACGCGTGGAGGAAGGTCGCATTGCAGTTCGCAATGTTCGTAGGGATAGCATCAAAGAAATGCGTGAATATGAAGATGAAGATATGATTTCAGAAGATGATCGCATGCGAGGCGAAAAAGAGATCCAAAAATTTACCGACGAATTCATCGAAGAGATCGACAAAATTGGTGATCGGAAAGAAAAAGAAATCCGAGAAGTCTAATCTGATCGAAAGATATCCTACTCATTAATCCCTTCTGTGTTTGCTTGAGATTCTAATAATGGCAAAAGATCGAGAAGCCTTGCCCATGAAGATTCCCCAACATGTCGCTATCATTATGGATGGTAATGGACGATGGGCTTTGTCACGCAGCTTACCCCGTTTGGCTGGACACAGGGCAGGCACTGAGAACCTGCGCCGGGTAATCGAGGCCTGTGTAGAATTAGGCGTCCAATATCTGACCCTCTATGCTTTTTCCACTGAAAACTGGGGACGCCCAGTCGAGGAAGTGCGCGGCCTAATGCGTATTCTGGAAGATGTCATCGACCGGGAGATGGCCGAACTACATAAAAATGGGGTGCAGCTTCGTCATATTGGGGAACTCGATCGCATCAAACCCTCTCTCAAAAAGAAAGTCTTAGAAGCCATCGAGATGACCAAAGACAATACTCGCCTGGTTCTAAATGTAGCCTTCAATTACGGCGGAAGAGACGAAATCGTCTTTGCAATCCGTAATATGATCGAAGACGGGGTCTCTGCTGAGGATGTTACTTTCGATTTAGTGAACCGCTATCTTTTCACTGCCGGCTCCCCCGATCCAGATTTGATCATCCGCACCTCTGGCGAATTGCGCGGAAGTAATTTTCTCATCTGGCAGGGCGCTTATGCAGAATGGTATTTCACCCCCATCTTTTGGCCAGATTTTGGGAAAGATGAACTAAAGACTGCAATTGAAGAATACAGTCAGCGAAACCGACGATTCGGGCAAGTCAACAAGAAAAAATAATTGAGATCATTATGCGACAAAGAGTAGCAGTTGCAATCGTTTTGCTGCCTATCGGTATGGCAGCAATTTATTATGGGGGGATAGCCTATATTCTCCTGATAACTCTCTTGCTGGGATTAGCCGCCTGGGAGTATGCTCAACTATTCAGCGCCGGAGGGCATCAACCTTCTGGCGTTTTGGTTGTGTTTGGAACCTTGGCTTTTAGCATACAGCAATCCCTGAATTATTATTATGACTCCCCCTTGCTTGATGATATCGCCTGGATAACAAGTATTTTGGCGATCATATCTATTACCTATCATTTGATTCAATACGAACGTGGCAGAGATCAAGCAGCAACAGATTTTGCTATTACCATCTCCGGGATTTTGTATATCGGCCTGCTGGGATCATATCTGATCCGATTACGCAGCCTGCCTGAGGGAGTTTGGTGGGTACTGACAGCCCTCCCTGCTGTGTGGTTCGCAGATTCAGGAGCCTATTTTTACGGGCGCGTGTATGGAAAGCATAAACTCAGCCCCCGTCTCAGCCCAAGAAAGAGTTGGGAAGGGTATATTGCTGGGATCATCGTCAGCATTTTGGGAACCGCCGCTTTCGCCACAATGTGGAGACTCCCGGCTGGGCCAGGCACTGAAATAACTGCGCTACGCGGCGCAATCTTGGGAGTGGTCATTTCCATTATCGCCCCTCTCGGAGATTTGGGTCAAAGCATGATCAAGCGCCAATTTGACATCAAAGATTCCAGCAACCTGATTCCTGGTCATGGGGGTGCGTTCGACCGTATCGACAGTTGGTTATGGGCCAGTGTGATTGGGTTTTATGTTATTGTGTGGTTCTTCTTATAAAAAACAAGGAGTTATTGAATGGTAAGTTCCAAACCCTCGCGTAACCTGGCTCTAGAGTTGGTCCGCGTGACCGAAGCAGCGGCTTTGGCTTCGGGCCGATTTATGGGTCGTGGACAAAAAGAAGCAGCAGACAAAGCTGCCGTGGACGCCATGCGTTTGGTATTGAACTCTATTGAAATGGATGCAGTCGTTGTCATTGGAGAAGGGGAAAAAGATGAAGCACCAATGCTTTTCAACGGAGAAAAACTTGGAACGGGAGATCCCCCCGCAGTTGATATTGCCGTTGACCCCATCGACGGTACCCGCCCTTTGGCAAACGGCTTCATTAATTCAATAGCCACCGTTGCTATTGCCCCACAGGGTACCATGTATGATCCCGGCCCCTTTATGTATATGGACAAAATCGCCGTTGGTCCTGAAGCTGTTGGCATGATTGACATCAACGCGCCAGTAGAAGTGAATCTGAAGCGAATTGCGCGTATTAAAGATATGCATGTAAATGATCTCACGGTAGTTATTCTCGACCGACCTCGCCACCAGAAACTTATCCAAGAGATTCGAGATTGTGGAGCAAGAATTCGCCTCATCCCAGATGGCGATGTTGCAGGCGCCATGATGACATGCTGGCCTGATGCAGGCGTCGATGTGCTGATGGGAGTCGGCGGAACTCCCGAAGGTGTGCTTGCTGCTTGCGCGCTCCGAGGAATGGGTGGAGAAATCCAAGGCAAGCTCTATGCTCGCAACGATGATGAAATTGCTCGCGGTAAAGAATTGGACTATGATTTCGAGAAAATGCTCACCATTGATGATCTAGTTGCGTCGGATGATGTATTCTTTGCAGCCACAGGCATAACTGACGGTGCTTTGCTAGACGGTATCAAATACTACAGTCACGGCGCTCAAACAAGCAGTTTGGTCATCCGTGGTTTGACCGGCTCTGTCCGAGAGATGACTGCCCGCCATAACTTCGAGAAACTCAACCCCATAAGTCAGGTTGAATATTAGAATCAGCACAAATAACACCTCGGATCATCTCGAAGGTATTTTTTCTTTAATTGACAACCTTTTATCGGCATGGTATTATCCCGCCGATAACTTAATAACCCCTAGCGACGCTCTTATCCAGAGAGGTGGAGGGACCGGCCCTGTGAAACCTCAGCAACCAGTAAGTGAATAGTGGTCTGTAAATAGAACTAACCACACATCACTGAACCAGGTGCTAATTCCGGCAGGCGGATGTTCTGGAAGATGAGAGGGTGCTGTACATTTGAGTACTTGCCCCTCTTTTGCTTGAGGGGCAATTTTATTTCTGGAGGTCGATATGACTACAACTTTTATGAAATCACCAAAACTGCTGTTCACTTCGGAATCAGTAACCGAAGGTCACCCCGACAAAATGTGTGATCAGATCAGTGATGCCGTCCTAGATGCCTGCTTAGAACAAGACCCCATGTCACGGGTTGCCTGTGAAGTTGCAACCAAAACCGGTTTCGTTGTATTGATGGGCGAGATCACTACTCAGGCACAATTCAACTATGATGAATTGGCTCGCAAGGTGATCACCGACATCGGTTATGACCGTGCCAAGAAAGGATTCGACGGCAACACCTGCGGCGTTCTAGTAGCGATCGCCAAGCAATCTGGGGATATCGCTATGGGCGTGGATAAAGCCCTAGAAGCCAAGAGCGGCGAAATGACCGAAGAGGAAATCGAAGCCATCGGCGCTGGTGACCAAGGTATGATGTTTGGCTATGCTTGCAATGAAACTCCCGCGCTGATGCCAATGCCAATTTATCTGGCACATAAACTTACACTGAAGTTAGCCGAAGTGCGCAAGAACGGCACTTTGCCCTGGGTACGCCCAGATGGGAAAAGTCAGGTCACGATCGAATATGCTTTTGGCAAACCGGTTCGCATCGATACCGTTCTAATCAGCACTCAGCATGACCCCGATGTGACCCAAGAAGAAATCCGAGCCGGACTCGTTGAGCATGTCATCAATCCTGTCTTACCCCCCGACATGGTAGACAATGAACTGAAGATCTTCACCAACCCCACTGGGCGTTTCGTCGTCGGTGGCCCCCAAGGTGATGCTGGCGTGACCGGCAGAAAGATAATTGTCGATACCTATGGTGGTATGGGACGTCACGGTGGTGGTGCTTTTAGCGGTAAGGACGCTACTAAAGTTGATCGATCTGCTGCATACGCTTCTCGCTGGGCGGCGAAAAATGTGGTAGCTGCTGGTTTGGCAGACCGTTGCGAAATTCAAGTTGCCTACGCCATTGGTGTTGCTCATCCCCTGAGCGTCAATGTTGAAACCTTTGGTACTGGAAAAATCGACGATGAGAAGATCGCTGATCTAATCATTGAACACTTCGACCTGCGCCCCGGTGCTATCATTCGCGATTTGGGTCTTCGAAAACCTATCTTCCAAACAGTTGCCGCTTACGGTCACTTTGGCCGCGACGATCTGAATCTAACCTGGGAGCAAACAAATAAAGCAGAGGCATTGAAGAAAGCAGCGGGACTTTAGGACGCTAAGCGAAGATAATACTTGTTTGAAAATTAGTAACTACACAGTGTGAATATCAGGGATAAAAGATGGTAAAAAAGGTGAACCAGCCAAAGCTTGAGAAAGTGTTTCTAGGATGGGTTGGTCATTTTTGCGAGCGGTTGAAATGGTAACAGCCTAGCTGTTATCTAAGACAACTAAAAGAAAAGACAAACGAAAATCATACAAAAGTCAGCGATACTATGGTCATGAACCCAATCGAGCTACCATCAGAAGAAGAAATGAAGGCCATCTACGAAGAAGGGGAGGAAATGGTCTTGGCTGTTTTGGGAAGTATGGCAGCAACAATAAGAGCATTAGAAGCAAGGATTGAGAAACTAGAAGATCAAATTGCAAAGAATAGCCAAAACAGTAGTAAACCACCTTCAAGCGACGGGTTGAAAAAGGCCAAGCGTAGTCTGCGGCAATCAAGCGGGAAAAAAAGTGGTGGGCAACCGGGGCACACCGGGCATTGTTTGGCAGCTGTGGCAGAACCAGATCATATCGAAATCCACGAAGTGGAGCAATGCGAGCACTGTCAGGCTAATTTGAGTGATATTGAAGTAGATGAGTATAAAAAACGTCAGGTGTTTGATTTGCCAGACTTGAAAGTAGAAGTTACCGAACATCAGGTTGAGATCAAGACCTGTGGTCAGTGCGGACAAGTCAATACAGCGACATTTCCAAACAGTGTGACCCACAAGACCCAGTATGGTTCTCGAATTCGAAGCCAGCTGGTGTATTTCAATCAATATCACTTCATTCCGCTGGAACGAACTACCGAAATAATTGCGGACTTATATCAGCAATCAATTTCGCAAGGCACAGTGATGAATGCTAATCGGGAAGTTGCCCAAAAGGTGCTGAAGACTAATCAAAATGTCCAAACTTTCCTGACGACGACCACAGACCCAGTCGGGTTTGATGAAACCGGAGCTCGTGTCGCTGGAAAACTCAATTGGCTGCACTCAGCTAGTCATGAACAAGCCACCAATTTTGAAATCCATCCCAAGCGGGGCTCGGATGCGATGGATGAAATTGGAATTCTACCCAAGCGCACAGGTTGGAGTATTCACGATTTTTGGAAGCCATATTTGAAATATGGACTGGCGAAACATGGCTTGTGCAATGCCCATCACCTGCGTGAACTGATCTTCATCGCAGAACAAAAGAAACAACCTTGGGCGACGGAAATGATTGAGTTGTTGCTCGAAATCAAAGGGATTATTGAAATTGCTCAATCTGACGGCCAATCCCATTTGACCGAAACCCAAATCGCTCACTTCGACAACGAATATGACCAGATTGTTTCTCAGGGCCTGAGCATAAATCCAACCCCTGAGCGACCACCGGACAAACGTGGTCGCATCAAACAAAGCCGGGCTAAAAACATGCTTGACCGCCTAAAGACCCATAAGGAAAAAGTACTGGCTTTTATGTATGATTTTAAGGTGCCTTTTGACAATAATCTTGCCGAAAGAGATATCCGCATGGTCAAGGTTCAACAAAAAGTCTCTGGTGGTTTCCGTTCTGATCAAGGTGCTAAAATCTTCTGTCAAATCCGAAGTTACATTTCAAGTCACTACCCAGATATTTTGGTCACTCTAACAATATAAAATCTGATCTTATCCAATTTCTTTCAATGCTATCACTGCACCAGCTTCTTCAAGTTTATTTTTCGCATCATTAGCTACCTCGGCACTTACCCCAATAAGAATACTTGCTCCAGGAGTTTCCGCTAATTCCTTGGAATCGGCCAAGCCTAAATTCGTAAGTTGGCGAATTACTTTAATAACTTGAATCTTTTTAGGGCCAGCATCCACAATATCAACAATAAAAAGTCGCGATACAAGGTTTTCAATTCCTGATTCATTGATAGCAATCAAAGCACCAGCCGCTTCCAATTTTGATTTCGCATCATTAGCTACCTTGGCACTTACCTCTATGAGAATACTAGCCCCAGGAGTTTCTGCTAATTCCTTAGAATCAGCCAAACCCAAATTCGTAAGTTGACGGATTACTTTAATAACTTGAATTTTTTTAGAGCCAGCATTCAAAATATCAACATCAAACAGTCCTGTTAGGGGTATTTCAATTCGATACTCGATGAGTTCGATCAGTGCGCCAGCCGATTCCAACTTCATTTTCGCTTCATTCGCTTCTTCGGCACTTACACCTTTGAGAATAGTGGCTCCAGAGGTTTCAGCTAGCTCCTTGGAATCAGCTAACCCCAAACTTGTAAGTTGGCGGATAATTTTGATAACCTGAATCTTTTTATTGCCAGCATCCTTGATGATTACATCATATACATCTTGAATCGCCCATGCATCAGAACTGAGACTTTCTTTCACTACCTCATCCTGAGCTTCAGAAATGATTGGCTCAGGCAGCAGGTCAATCGATGCACCTTTTTCACCAATTCCTTGTGATATTTTTTCCAATAATTCTGTGCCATTCCATGGGCGAGAATCAACATCTTTGGCTAACATTTTCAAAAGCAAATCATCCAGCCATTCGGGCACATCAGTTTTCAGGGAAACCCCACGCGTACCAGGACGCAACAATTTGTAATTTTTTCCCGTAATGGCTTCAAACACGACAACACCCAAAGCATAGACATCAGATGCAGGAGTAAGGTACCCAAATGTGGCTTCCTGCTCTGGGCTCATGTAAGCCGGTGTGCCTGGATGCGACATAGCCGTACTCAGCTGCGAACGCATACTTGGACCATGAGGGATTTGGGCTAACCCTAGATCCGCCACCTTTGCTACACCTTTGTCATCAAACAAAATATTATTAGGCTTTAAGTCCCGGTGAATCAAATCATTGGCATGCAAAACAGACAAACCCTTGGCCACATCTTGCAGCAATCGGATCCCTTCATCAATTGCCAGGTTTTGGTTTTGATCCTGGTTTTTCTGAATCTTATCCAGCAAACTGCCCCCAGGAGCATATTCCATAACCAATATCAATAGCTCGTTATCCTTTTCGAAGTCGAAAACTTGAATGACATGATTGTCTCTGATTTTTGCACCCAACTGAGCTTCCAGCCTGAAGCGCATTTCTACATCGGCGGCAATAGTACTCCCCACCCCTGGTGCATCAAGCCTCAACACTTTCAGTGCTCGTGGAACATTCAAATCTAAATGTGTTGCCAGGTATACATCCCCAAAAGCACCTTGGGCAATAGGGCGTTCGATACGATATTTTTCTTTCAATATGAAATTTGCTTCAAAAGTCATTTTTTGGGCCTCATGGTTCTTCCAAAGACACTTTATCTGCTTACTCTAATTCTAAGTACTGCTGATGCATTCACACTTTGATTTTCTACGATCTCAAAAGGTCGCTGCTCTTTACCATAAACCACAACATAATAATCATCTTCGTCCAATACCTGTGGGGACATGATTTGCTGAACCAATTTTCCATTTTCATCCATTTCTGCTACCCAAGAATTTATTAAATCAAACTTCTCATAAAATTGATCCTGCACAATGCCGTACCCCGAATATAAGGCAACTAATGCATCTTCGGAAGGTTGAAACCCTGAAAAGAATATTTGAAAGGGAATGCGAGCAGAAATCTCGCTTCTACACGAATTGAGAAATATGATTGGATCCGCCTCTCGATAAAATTCGAATGTTACAGAATCCGGTTTTAGTTTTGGCTCTGCGATTATCGCCTGGTACGTACCCGGCTGCAGCAGCAGTTCATGGTTGAGGCAATAGCCTTCTTCAATATTTGCATTCACATCAACTAGCGTCCCATCAGGTTTTACAAGGTCGATTCTGACATTAGGGTAGCCCTCAGGGATATTAATATATGCAAATTTACCACGGGAAGATAAATCCCTCGCTGTGCAAATACCCCATTCGTTTGCGCCTTCTAAAGGGCATCCCCCTCCTCCACCCCTGCCAACAATAGCCAGCGAATCGATGACATTTTCCATGTTGATTTCGTTGTTCTGGATCAACAGGCTGTTATCGGGCAGGGTAACCACCTTACTATAGCCTGGGTATCGTGGTGTAGGCTCTGGGGTAGGCGTGTTCGGTGGTTTGCTAGTAGGGATGACAGTTGCTTGCGTAGGAATGGCTAGTGCGATTTCCGTTGCCAAAAGATCATTTTGCTGGGGAGAAGAAATTCCGCCATCTACAGCAGATTTATTCACATAAAAATCATTCAGTTGAATAATGACTTCACTTAAGAATAACCCCAAAAAGCAGCCAATCAACAGAATCAGCGATGCTAGAATTCCTAAATAGGTATTTCCATGCTCTGAAGAAGTTAGTTCTTTTAGCAGATTGGTGAGCGCGTTTTTCATGATTCATTCCCCATAAGGTTATTCAACTTTTCCTGGTACTTAGCCAGGCTATCTTCATCTGTAGCGATATCCACGGCTTTCTGAAAGGCGTCTATCGCCAGATCAATTTCGCCCATTCGTTCATATATTTCCCCAAGCTGGGCCCAAAAGGCCGCTTTGGCTCGTGGAGCCTGGGTGGTTTCGGCAGCAATCTGATACTCAAGTTGTGCAGTCTCCAGATCAGAAAGCAAGAGAGCAATGGTTCCCAGATGACCATGAGCTTGGGCAGCCAGATCAGCCACGCGGGGATTATCGTTTTCTGTTACGACGATCTGGAAATTGTTCTTTGCGGTATTCAACAATGTGATGTCATCATAGATCTGTGATCGGATCAGCGCCAAACGGCCGAGGCCGAAGCTGGCCTTGACGTCGATATCCGCAGACTCAGGCTGATCCGCAGCTTGCAGGGCGGCTAAATACTGGCTTTCGGCAGTGTTCAAATCCGATTGAGAAATATCAACCAAGTTATCTACCGGTGGAATGCCCAGGGCGCGCACAAAATAGGCCTCACCTAGGCCAATGAATGCCCGGCTGTATTCCGGGTTAGCAGCCAGGGCTAAGGAAAAGTAGCGTTCGCCTTCATCCATGCTTTCTAACTTCAAATACGTATTTCCGATCATCAGATACAGGCTTTCTTTCCCCGTTTCGCCTGTCCACCCTTCGGATTGGAGGGCCAATACTAAATAGTCCAACGCAGCTTTGTAATCCCCCAGGTTGAACATGGATAAACCAGTGGCCATGTACGACAACGCCTGCACCCTACCGGCGATATCCCGGTTGGATTCGATGCGTGTGGCCAGGTCCGTCGACCCACTGGGGATGGTAATGGCCGCTCCCAAAGTGTGGCGGCCCAAAAACTCTGGGATCAATAAAAAGGATCTTTCGGTGATGTAAATTTCCGGCTCGATACTTTGCTGAACCCCATCGTCACTGATTCCTCCGTAGATAATTAGGTCAGCACCAATGCTATTGGCAACTTCTGAAGCCCTGGCAGCGCGCCCTTCTTTCGAATCGCCATCGATCAGACCCACCTGCTCCGGTCCACTTACCTCGAATAGGATATCTACCTGCTCGCCTATTGTCCCGATGTTGGTACCCACACGTTCGAAGATCTGTTGCGAAGTGATCAAGCCCGTATCTGCGTCAATTGCATCACCGGCGACAGCAAATTCAGCGACGGCAATGTTGAACTCTCCGGACATGCGCTGGGCGTTTTGCTCACCCTGTCTCCACAAACTCATCAAGCCAAATCCGATCCCAAAAATCACCCCTAGGGATAGCAGGCCTCCCAAGAATATCAGCAGCCAATTTCGAGAGCGTTTGCTTTCTTTTCTGGATGGCAGTCTCGCTTGGGCAGGCATCGCTTGCCTTTCTGAATGTCCCATCGCTGCGCGCAGAAGATCTGCTGCTTCGGCGCCGCTCCAGGGCCTGCGCTCCGGGCTTTGCGATAGGAGCTTGCGCACCACTCCTTCCACTTTCTCCGGTAAGTCGGCTCGCAGTGCCAGGGGGCTGGTCCCTGGGCGCTGACTGACGTACATCTGGCCAGTCAGCATCTCGAACAGAATCACCCCCAGTGAATACACATCAGAGGATGGGCGCAGGTAGTCGCCGGTGCGCTCTTGTTCTGGGCTCATATATCCCGGAGTACCCGGGTGTTTTTCTGGCTGGCTGAGCTGGGAACGAAGTGAAGGCCCACCCGATACCTGGGCCAGGCCTAAATCGGCAACCTTGGCGCGCCCCCTGGCATCAAAAAGGATATTGCTGGGTTTCAGGTCGCGATGCACAGCACCAAGACCGTGCAACTCGGCAAGCCCCTGGGCCACATCCAAAGATACGGATAAGGCTTCTGCAGGAGAAAATTGATCAGTATTTTTTAGACGATCTTGCAGTGATCCCCCTGGAGCAAATTCCATCACCAGCACCAACATGCCCCCCTGTCTATCGAAGTCATACACCCTGATGACATTGTGGTGATCGATCTGCGCGCCAAGCTGCGCTTCAAGGCGAAAGCGCTGCTGATATTCATCGAATAGAATCTCCCCCAGGCCTGGTTGATCCCGCCGCAGAATCTTGAGCGCCCGCAGGGAGTTGAGCTCCAGGTGCATAGCTAGGTAAACCTCCGCGAATGCGCCGCGTCCGATCAGCCTTTCAACCCGGTATTTGCCCAGCAGGATGTCGCCTTTTTCAATTACCATCTTGTTGCACCAAATATTCTGACATCATTATTCGTTAACAGTGAACCACAATATCTCTGAGGCTTCCAGCGGCTGACCCGTTCCGAGAATATCGTAGCCATCATACCTTTGGGTTTCTTTCCCAATGACTGCTAGGAAGTAAAGCCCTTCCTTGTAGATTTTCGGAGATTGGATCTCCTGAACTAGATTGCCCGCTTCATCCATTTCCGCATACCATGCGTTCACCAGATCGTATTCCCCATCAACTCCATCGACGTCGATGTAAAGAGCAACTTGGGCGTCTTCAAAAGGCTTAAAACCTCTGTAAAATATTTTTGTGGGTACTCCTGGAAATACTCTATTGGAACACGAATCGATGGCAAGCAGCCGCTGATCGCTAGAATAGATTTGAAATGAATGACTTTCGGGAATTAAATTAGGATCGACCACCTTCAATTCATATTCGCCGCTCTGTAAATAAAGATCGTGATCAAGACAGGGAGTAGTTCTATAAAGATATGAACCGGTGTCGATCAGGTTACCTTCTATGGTTATCTGCGTAATCAGTCCATCGGGCCGAACCAAATCAGCAGTAATTGATTCCATGCTTTCTGGCAAGCATACGTAGATACTACTGCTGAAATCATCCAACCGGGACCCATTCCAGGTCACATTGCTGTAGTGCTCTATGCGCCAATGCCCATTTTCTGGGGCATTCATACAGGGGCCGCCACCCCCGCCACCAAATCCAGCAACCGCCAAGGAATCGATCACATTTTCCAGATCAACTCCGTTTTCAGGAGGCCGTAATATATCATTTGGAAGGGAAACCACTCTTCCAAAACCGTGAAGAACGGGTGTGGGTTCAGACGTTGGCGTATTTGTACTTGAGATGATGATTTCATTTGGGATCTGTGTGGCAGCAGGTGTAGCGGCTTCGGCAACCTGGGTTGGGATAGAAATCTCATTTTCATCAGGTTCTATTCGAGCTATATCGGTTGCAGCGATAGGATTTAAATCATCCAAATTTTGATCCTGGAAATAAACCAGTATTCCTCGGAAGATCAAACCCAGCGCGCAGCCAAAGGAAAACAATAGGGTAATGAATAAAACAAAATAGTACTCGCCGTGTTTGGCAAGGAATGTCGCTCGGATTTGCTTGGAGATATCTTTATTCAACTTTCCCTCCCGCTTGCATATCGCCTAACCTCGTGGAGAATTTGCGAGGCAGCTGATTGGCAAGTGCTTAAACTAATTTCTCATGTACAAATCAATTTTGTCAAACTGGTAATCAATATTGTCACAGAATTTATGTCATCCAAAGCATGAATTTAGTCAGATGCTCGATAATAAATCTCTATGTTTTCATAGTTCACTCCACTACTAGGCTTTCCACCTACATTCAGTAAAACACCTATCCCATAATAGCCTGATGTGCCGGGAGTGAACTTTAATTGCATTGTTTCGCACCTATTGAACCAGGCAATTTCTTCCCCCGAAGTGCTGGCAAGTTTTTCCAAAAACAAGTTCGTTACAAACATACCACAATCTGAAAACAAAACATTCATATCTGCAAAAAATATGTAATTTCGCCCTTCTTCCAACTCAACAGTGAAATATTGGAACAATTTAGTGCCGAAGGCCATATCTGAACTAATCGCATAAGAAGAAATAGTCGATATATTTTCATCGAGATGCTCACTGTATATTGTTCGTGTAAGAGTCACTTCATCGCCAAGC
Organism: Anaerolineales bacterium; assembly: GCA_016785015.1. Classification (GTDB taxonomy): domain Bacteria; phylum Chloroflexota; class Anaerolineae; order Anaerolineales; family UBA11858; genus NIOZ-UU35. The sequence continues at coordinate 2,972 of JADHTJ010000042.1, read as the reverse complement.
TTTAACACTGATCCTGGCGTTGGGTCTTGCAATGTGATTGTCCCAACATCCTCATTTGGGTGTAAGCCATATTCCCACAAAACAGAATACCCAAATTCTGTAAGAGCTTCTTCTGCGTCTTTATAATTTAAGCCTAATAAGTTTGGCACAATGCCGTATCCTTCTGGCAATGGAGTTGGGGTAGATGTTTGGGTTACTGTGGGTGTGGGAGAATATGTTGGAGTGAGTGTAGGTGTATTTGTTGATGTAGGTTCAGGTGTTTCAGATGGAGTAGATGTATTCACCTGCGTAGGTGTTGATGTTAGATGTGGTATATCTGTACTGGGTTTTGTCAACGTCCCGGTATATGTTGGTGTAATCCGACCTGAAAGCGGCAATCCCCATCCAATGATCCGAGAGGCTAGAACTGTTATCACTATCCCCACTGTCAATAATCCAATAATAATCCAGATTACCCTGGAATATCTTGAAAAATTATATTTGAATTTCTCCCAGGGTGCAACGCGTTTGGCCTGTTGCTCTTCTCTGAACCATCTTCTTTCTTTTGACATTTTCTCTTGCTGAATTTTCTTTTGCGGTTCAGCTACTTCTTGATTTATCTCTTCCACCTGATAGATTTCTTTCTGCCAAGTTTCCTTTTGCTCGTTTTCTTTTCGTTCGGCAACGAGTTTCATCAAACTTGTATTTATCAATGATGCCGCCTTATTTCCATCCCAAGGGCGCTCACTTAATTTGTCCGTTAACATTCGAGCAATCAATTCATCTAACCACCGCGGCGCTCCACCTCGTATGTCACTCAATACTCTCCCTGGTTCAATATGGTAATAATTTCGTCCGGTTAATAGTTCGTACAGGACAACGCCAAGCGCGTATACATCCGACGAAGGCCGAAGGTATTTTCCGGTATTTTCTTGCTCTGGACTCATGTAACCTGGGGTTCCCGTATGGGGTGTGGGCTGACTGAGTTGTGAACGCATCGACGGTCCGCCGGGGATCTGTGAGAGACCCAGATCGACCACCTTGGCTTGCCCTTTCTGGTCAAAAAGGATATTGCTGGGTTTCAGGTCACGATGCACAGCATCCATGGCGTGAAGTTCCCCCAGCCCCGCAGCGACATCAGCGGCGATCTGCAAGGCTTCTTCGAAATCGAATTGCACCCCCAAAGCCCGATTTTCCTGGATGCGCTCAGCCAGCGAGCCGCCTGGCGCGTACTCCATCACTAGGATGAGATCATCGCCATGGCGCTCGACATCGTAGACATGGATCACATTGGGATGGTTGATGCGCGCGCCCAACTGAACTTCTAACTTGAAGCGCTGTTCGTAATCTTCGAAGAGGGCACTACCTACACCTGGTGCATCTTTGTGCAGCACCTTCAAGGAGCGCGGCACATTCATCTCGATGTGCGTGGCGCGATAAACTTCCGCAAATGCCCCGCGGCCAATCAGTTCTTCAATGCGGTATTTGTTGAGCAGGATATCGCCGGGGTGATAACTCATTGTTCAGCATCCATGGCATGACCAAAACAATTTGAATTAAGAAGGGGCATTGTGTAATATTTTATTCTCCAGGAGGCAATCCCCAAAGAGTCACAAATCCATCTTGTGAACTTGAGAGAAGGTATTTTCCATCAGCTGAAAAAAGTAAATCTTTGATAGGAGATGGATCTGTTTCAAATGATTTAATCTGCTCACCAGAAGATAAATTCCAGAGTATTATATTCCCACTTTCATCTCCCGATGCCATAATAGTGCTTGTAGGGAAAATATCTACTGCAGTCGTAAAAGAATTATGCCCTCGAAAAATTAGTTGACCCAAATCGGCACTTTTAAGAAATATGGATTTGCTCGCTGCTGCTGCAAGGATCCCATCTTTAGAATAGCTTATGTCATGAACCTCGCAATCGGCACACGTTAGCAGATAATCTGCAATCTCATCGCCAATAGATTGCTTTACGATTCCCCCTTTATCAAAATCGTTTATTCCCCAAAACAATATATCCTCATCCAAATATATTACGGTGCCGCTTTTTCCAGTGTGTGATTCGAAATAATAAGAATTACCAAATACTTCAAAGCTGACCCAATGCCGAGCAGAAAGATCAAAGTTATGGAGCCATTCTTCCCCGGAAATATCCCATAAAAAATCCCCATTCTGGATTAACGACGGCAAGAGTGTTCGTGGATGGTGAAAATGCTATATCGTTTGCTGCCCAATAGTCCGAAAACGGGTATTCTGGAAAATCTTTGATTTCAAATACTTGTTCTCCATTTTCTGCTTGGATAATGTCTATTCCCTCGCTCCCACCTATTGCAAGCAAAGTACCATCATGACTCAGCGCTACTGACTGTGAATTTGATTCTCCACGATCAAGTTCTAAGGTTCGTTCACCAAATAATGTGTTTAGCAATATGCACTTATTAGATCCTGTTAAAACAGCAAGAAGATTTTGCTTTGATGCCCAAGAAATATCAATTATTTCGTCATCTAGCAACCATCTTGCTAATTGTGTGATTTGCTCGCTATTTTCGATGGTTAGCTCACGAGTATTTAATGGAATGGAAGTACCTTCTGAAACTGGCAAGGTTAGGATTGCGGTTGGAGTAATTGTCGAAGTTAAAGTAGCTGTAAGTGAGGCCGTTAATGTGAAGGCAGGGGAATTGGTGGGTGTGGAGGTTGGGGAAGGTGTTGTAGTAACAGCAGAAGTAGGAAGCACTGCAGCATGCTCAGTTGCATCTGAGTCAACAGTCGCTTTATCCGACTGCAAGTATTCTTGGGTAAACTCCATGGATATTGTGGGTGTCTTCGCGTTAAATTCAGAATCAATAGTACTTAATTGTGATACATCAAGACATCGTTCCGGATTTATAAAGTAAACCATCAACAGATCGTTCCGCACATTAACAACCGGACCATCAATAGATCGTTCTGAAAATAGGGTCTAATTCGGCAATCCTGAGAAGGAGGCGGAA
>JADHTJ010000205.1 GCA_016785015.1 Anaerolineales bacterium | reverse complement strand
CGAGTTCGGTCTTGAGCACATCCTGGTAACTGGAGGTCTCAGAACCACCAGGCTCGTATTCCAGGGTGATGCCTTCCAGGTTCAGGCTGTCGCTGATCCCCTGGTAAACATCGGCTTCTTCCTGATTGTCGGGACGGGTCCGCCAGCGCAAAGTTACAGCTTCCATGGTTTCGCCAGCTTCTGCTTCTTCAACTGGGGCAGGGGCTTCTTCGGCAGCGCCACCGCCACAAGCCGAAAAAATAAGGGAGGCTACCAATAGGAAAGAAAGTAGCCAGAACGTACGTTTGAGATTCATTATGATCTCCTCCAAATTTACGAATTTAGTGTTTCATAGAATTTTATAGAATAGATACTCGGTTATATTTTGGATGATCATCACCTCCTTTCAAGGTGTAACTAGATGAATTTCGAATCACTCGGCCCTCTTTTATGCAAATCTCATTACCCAAACCGTTCCGATCAGATGTAATGTGACCGGTAACATGACTTATAAAATAAAAAAAATCAAGTCGATTCCTGGATAACCAATTTAACATCCATTTGGACTGGGACGTAACACCGCATCTGGGTTTTCGATAATTTCTATCAGGGTGGTCATTGCTATCTGGCCTATGGCATATTTGTCGTATCGAATAGAACTCAAGGACGGCCTTTGCATGGCGGAATATTTTATATCGTCAAATCCAATAATGGCACAATTGTCAGCAGGCCTAAAACGAGTCAAAATGATTTGCGGTTCATAAGATCTTTCTCCTCTAGAGTAGAAATTTGATAGGACAGATTTGCGGATGGAAAATGTATAGCTCTATTTGGAAATGCACCTCCTAATTACGATTCGATTGGCCCAGTAGATTGACGTTGAATGAGTTGGGCCTGAAGTAATAAGTGTTGTGGAGAAGTTACGCGTTTTTCCAATGTGTCGATCAGCAAACGAGCAGCATCACGTCCAATGGAAAGCGGATCTTGGCGCATAGTTGTCAGCGGGGGATCAAAATAGGATGAAAGCGGCATATCATCCACCCCGATGACAGATAATTCTTCTGGTATCGCGATGCCCATTTCACGGGCGGCGCGCAGCACACCAATAGCCATGCGATCATTTTGGGCAAATATGGCTGTTGGGGGAGTGGGGAAATCAAATAATTGCTGGAGGGCTAAATATCCCGATGTGGCCGCCCAGTCCCCAGTGATGACCAGTTTGGGGTTTAGGGTGATACTGTTATCTTCGAGGGCTGCCTCGTATCCAGAGCAGCGGTCTTGGGAACAATCTTCGACCATGGGTCCAGTGATCATCGCAACCCGGCGATGTCCCAGTTCGATCAGATGTTGGGTAGCCTGACGAGCAACACTGACATCATCCAGGGCTACCGAACTGACAGTATCCCTGCGTCTTGGACGGGCACCCACAAATACTGATGGGGCAGTTGGGGGAAGTAAATTGTGTCTGTTATCTGCGTAAGGGTTGATGACAAATAAACCCTCAGCTCTACGGCTGGTGAACAACTCTTCCACCAGGCGTGAAAACTCCTCCTCCGTTGGAGCGGAAGAGGAGACTAGGTAATACCCTTGTTTGCGAACTTCTGCCTCAGCCCCTTCGATAATGCTGGCAAAGGTATAGTCGGTCAGGTTGGGGGAGATGCAGGCCAAAGTGCAAGTTCGTCCACGGGCCATTGAGCGAGCAATGGCATTAGGTCGGTATCCGAGTTCCTCGATAGCAGCTTCCACCAGGGCTCGCGTCTCTGATTTTACACGCTCACTGTTGTTGATCACGCGTGAAACTGTTTGGTGGGAAACCCCTGCGTGTTTTGCGACATCTCGGATAGTTACTCGGGAACGGGACATATTCCTCTGGTAAGATTATTTATGTTACCGGTCACATGACCGGTAACATAAATAATAGCGAAATTCCCCCGCTATGTCAAGCACGATGTTATAAAAATCACATAACATTCATGATCCCACTGGAAAATAATCCGATCAAACTTCCTCGATGTTTGCCAATTCGCTCTATGAATTAGCCTGGGATCGAAATCCCCAGCAAATCAGAAAAGCCGAGTCCGGTGGCAACTAATCCCAGTCAGACAGCGTCAAAACCATAGTCTGCACTGAGCCAGATACTCCAAATCGAAATATAGATGCCATTGCCAATCATAGCAAGAAGAGCAACGCCCATGGATGCCTGTACGTTGGATTGAAGGGATGCCTTCATTAAAATTGCACGAGTCAGCGTAGATTTTGTGTGAATTTCCGTTCGGGGTAATTCCATCCAAATGAAAGCCGCTGCCACGAAGGTTAAAATCCCAATGATGACAAGGGGTATTCGCCACCCCCACAATTCAATAGCCCAACCCGCCAGAGGAAATCCTACGATGCCGGAACCAGCAAAAGCAATATCCACAGAGGCTAGCGCGCGGCCGCTTTGATCGTATTTGACTTGATCGCTAATATAGGCTTGTTGCGCTGGAAGATATGCTGTTGCAACCAAACCAGTTATGACTATGGGGAGAACGCTTCACCAACCTTCAGAAAGGGCAATGCCAACCATGCCAAACCCACGAATCAGCAATCAGATTCCCATCACTTTCGACATCCATAGCGATCGGCAAATAGCCCAATAAGAGGGCCAACAATCGCTGACATAGACCGAATAGTCATATTCCAGCTAAATGCTACGATGCTAAAATCAGCAACCTAAATTCGGATAGAAATAAAATCCTCTTGCAAAAATAATATCTGATCTAAGTATCCTCATGGTATAACCCTCCGTGTTGCTATATAATCTTTTCGAATAATTATGTTTGAGGTGAAAATTTGCCAGACAAAATTGCCGTTTTCAAAGATGTTTCGTACAAATATCCTCGTTCAGATGATTTTGTACTTCTAGATCTTAATCTAGAAATCTATGAAGGTGAATTCCTAGGAATAATAGGGTCGACCGGTGTCGGAAAAACGACAATTTGCCTGGCACTCAATGGGATTGTTCCCCAATTCTATGGGGGTCGCTTTTTCGGCAGCGTACATGTTGGTGGCCTAGATACTGTTGAGCATCCTATCAGCGCCATGGCCAATTATGTTGGACAAGTTTTTGAAGATCCTGAAACACAGTTGATTTCCACATCTGTGGAAAATGAAATTGCATTTGCGTTAGAGAATCTGAAGGTATCTCGTGAAGTAATTATTGAGCGTATTCCCCAGGCGTTATCCGCTGTTCGATTAGAAGGGACGGAGAAGAAACACCCTCATGAGTTATCCGGAGGTCAAAAACAACGTCTGGCTATTGCTGCTGCTATTGCCGTCCAGCCCAGCTTGCTGATTTTAGATGAACCTACCTCTCAGCTAGATCCTGTCGGCGCTGAGGAAGTTTTTGCTACTGCTCATGAGCTAAACCAGGAATTAGATATGACCATTGTGATGGCCAGCCATTCCGCAGAAGAGATGGCCGCCTTTGCAGACAGAATTGCCCTTGTTTCGAACGGTCAAATTGTAGCTATAGGTCCACCCGATGAAATTTACGCCGATATTGAGATACTGGAGAGTAACGATCTCCGACCTCCACAAGTGGCAAACACGTTCTACAGCATCAACAAACGTGGGATCTCTGTACCTAAAATCCCTGTCAACCTAAATGATGCGCTACCAATGCTTGATAGCCTGAGCGAGTTGTCCCAAAGTGCAGAATTTATCTTGTCGGATCCAGAAGAAGTTACCGGAGAAGCACTTCTTTCTGTAAAAGATCTTGCCCACGTATATCCAGATGGTACTAAAGCATTGCATGGTGTCTCTGTAGATATTGCCAAGGGTGAATATGTTTTGATCATCGGTCAAAATGGTGCCGGTAAGAGCACATTGGTGAAGCATTTCCTGAACTTGCTGCAACCTACTGAAGGTGTTGTAAAAGTTGGTGATGTTGATACCGAAGAGGTGAGTGTCAGCGATCTAGCTCGCAGAATTGGATACGTGGCACAAAATCCTGATAATCAGATCTTCAATGCCTCGGTTGGAGAGGAAATTGCTTTTGCCCTGAAAAACCTGGATTTCGATGATGAAGAAGTCGAAACCCGCACAGTCGAAAGTTTGGAAGCGATGGGCCTGACGGAAGTGCGCGACATGCACCCCCTGGCATTGCCCAAAGGCGACCGGGCACGAGTGGTGATTGGTGCTATCTTGGCGATGAAACCGGAGATCATCATCTTCGATGAACCCACCACTGGACAGGATTATCGCGGCGCCAAATATATCCTCGAGATCAGCCGCGATCTGCACAAAATGGGTAAGACAGTCATCGTCATCACTCACCACCTTTACCTGATGCCCGAATACGCCGAACGCGTTGTAGTAATGGGCAAGGGCACCATATTGTTAGATGATGTTATCCGCAAGGCCTTCCACGAGACTGAAACCCTGAAGAGCACCTACCTCTCAGCGCCACAGGCCGTGCATCTTTCGCAAGAAATGCAGAAGCTGAATAGCGCCTTTCCACCCTTGTTGACACCAGGAGAATTTGCTGATTATTTTGCTTTTGAGGGAAGTGCATCATGAGTATGATGAAATTTCAAACAGTTGAGCGGGATTCATTTTTCTCTCGACTCGATTTCCGGCCCAAGTTGTTCATGGTCGCCGTGGTGACCATCGTTGCCTTTGTATGGGAAAGCCCTATGCTGCAGATTGGTCTGGCAGGAACTATAACCGTGGCTTGCCTCTTGGTAGGCGTGAAATGGAGCTATATCCGCACAATCTTGCTGATCATGATTCCCTTTTACGCGCTGCTATTGTTGACCCATGCCTTCTTCAATCGTGACCAAGTCATGGCACTTAGGGGTATCGAATCGGTCAACCAACTCAGTAGAGTTTTCACATTCCCAGAGAACTGGCCGTTTATTGGGGGCAGTTTTGCTACATGGGAAGGGTTAAACTATGGATTCAACGTGATCTTTAAAACCCTGACCCTGACGCTGATCATTCCCTTGGCCGTGTTCACAACGGAAGTCGATAATATGATCGTCGGCATGGTGCGGGCCAAAATTCCATACAAGATCGCCTTCATCTTCTCCTCGACTCTGCGCTTCTTCCCCTTGCTGATCGAAGAATTTAGTATGATCATCGAAGCACAGCGTTTGCGCGGCCTGGCCATGGAGAAAATGAGACCCATAAAGAGGGTGCGAGTCTATGCCAAAGTAGCTGTGCCCCTAATCCTGGGTGCCTTGGTCAAATCGCAGCAGCTCGAAGTTGTGCTGCAATCCAAGGCCTTTTCAGGTAGTCCCGATCGGACCTATTTGCACGAATCCATCCTACGTCCCTCCGATTATGCCTTGATCATTTTCTTTGTCCTGTTCTTCATCGCTGCTTTTTACCTGTTAATTGCATTTGGCATCGGCACCTTCGGAGGCCCAATTTAGTATCAATAATCATTTGATCAGGAACTTGGAGTCAGATTTTACAATATCTCTTATCCCAATTCCTGAATCCAGTTTCCTTATTTTCGTGTCCTACTGGGGTCACTATAGATAAACTGCCGTACAGGCGGTTTTTTGATTCGTCCGGCACAGATTGAAACCTTCCCAGCGCATTTTCCCTCATTGCGCTCATATTTTGGTTGAACCTCCATGAACAATTAATGCTCATTCTAACGACAAATATGACCATGTTTGGTATATTTAGGGGGATTGAACACGGATTTTCAGGATATGGCTATGACAGAAAAAACTTCATTAAATGAACAACGGGCTTCTATATTAATTTCCTATTCTCGGAAAGATAAAGAATTTGTACAAAATTTATATCACGCGCTAACAACCGCTGATATCCCAGAAGAAAATATTTGGATCGACTGGGATGACATTCCACCAGCAGCTGATTGGATGGAAGAAATCACCCGCGCAATTGGAACTGCGGACGCGTTTGTTTTTATCATAAGTCCCGATTCACTTAATTCAAAGGTCTGTATGGAGGAGTTTCGCATCGCCAATGAGAATAACAAGAAGCTTGTACCGATCTTATATCGAGAGCCTCAAGAAGGAGATCCAGTTCATGAGAAGATTTCCCGCACAAACTGGATCTTCATGCGCCAAGATGACGACCTTGACCCTGCGATAGTGCTCCTGTTGGAAGCCATCAATACCGACCTGGCTTGGGTGCGAGAACACACTCGTATCTTGGAACGGGCTATTGAATGGGATCAACAGGGGAGAGATAAAAGTTTCTTACTGCGTGGGGTAGACCTTGAAACAGCTGAAAGCTGGCAGGCGAATGCTACTGACGGAAAAGAACCCCAGCCTACTCACTTGCAAGCGATCTATATCCAAACAAGTCGCCAAGATGCCAATCGACGGCGGCGAAATTTACTCATCGGTGTGTCTGTTGCATTAGTGGTTTCGATCTTCTTAGGTATCACTGCCTTATTCCAATGGCAAGAAGCTCAAAATCAGGCAGAAATAAATTTGGTGCGGCAGCTCTCCGCACAAGCAACTTCAAGACTGGATGAACGCCTTGACTTGGCATCCTTACTTAGCCTTGAAGCTATCCGCATTTCAGAACGCAGAAACACGATCACCGATGTCAGTCGGGCTGAAGTTCAGGGCAGTTTATTATCTGTCGTCACGCATAAACCTGCGCTCAACGGGTATATTCACGGACATACCGGCAAAGTTGTTGACGTCGACATCAACATCGATGCCCAGTTGATTGCATCTGCATCCGAGGATG
>JADHTJ010000041.1 GCA_016785015.1 Anaerolineales bacterium | reverse complement strand
TCGTTTCTGTGGCTCAGGAATGCGTTGGAGCCGCAGTGGCGCTGAACGTCTCTTGCCTATTCGCTCAGCCATTTTGAGTAATCGCTTTGACAAAATGTGGTGCTATGCTTACAACTCACCCCCAAACTGAAATACGCCCCCAAGATACCATCGTTTTGCTATTTGAATATTTTTGGGGTATGATTATATCCACTTTTCAACCAATTCGTCGGGAAAATTCACTTACGCATGGACATTCTCAGCACAATTTTATCGTTGGATCCCAGCATTTTGAGTGCCGCCATCGGAGGGATCGCTTTCATCTTAGGAGGCGGTCTCGCAAGTTTCTTCTGGCTTCGCAGAGAACAAGTTCGCAAAGAACGCGTCAAATCACAAGCCAAGAAACGGCAAAAAATGAGCCGGGTACATACCCAGCAGCTTGATGCCGGCCGTCTACGTGAGATTTCCAATATGCTCACAAAACTCACTGCGACGCTGAACTACAATCGCGTTCTAGAATTGGCTTTGGATATTGGCATGCAAGCTCTAACATCCACTGATGACCCCGGCGACCGCCTCGTCGGCGCAGTGTTGTTGTTTTCAAGTGGTGACGAAGATGCAGCAAACTTGTACATTGGCGTTCAGCGCCGTCTAACACCTGCCGATTTAAATCTCACTTTTGCTGGTATGCGGGGATTGTTACGCGAAGTGATTGATGAGGGCGGCGCGATCTTTTCCCAAGACCTGGCCAAAGATCCCGAACTTGGCAATATTATGGCTTTTCAAACCTGTCGTAATGGCTACTGTATTCCCCTGCGTCATGGTATCGACACATACGGGGTGATCCTATTTGCTCACCCCAACGAGAAGTTCTTCAATGTCAACAATCGGGAAGTGCTCAATATTATTACCAAGCAGGCGGTTGTATCCATCCAGAATGCCCGTCTCTATCAAGACTTAGAAACTGAAAAAGAACGCATGATGGAAATCCAGGAGGAGGCTCGCAAAAAATTAGCCCGCGATCTTCACGATGGTCCCACGCAATCTGTGGCTGCTATCGCTATGCGCGTCAACTTTGCCAGGCGGCTCATGGAACGTGACCAGGGAGAAGCAGCCGACGAGCTATTCAAGATCGAAGATTTGGCGCGCCTGACTACAAAAGAAATCCGCCATATGTTATTCACCTTGCGCCCATTAGTACTAGAATCAAAGGGGCTGGCAGCTGCGCTGCAATCTATGGCCGAGAAAATGAGAGAAACTTACGATCAGAATGTCGTTCTGGATGTCTCTCAAGAAGTCGTTTCAGAACTAGAAATGGACCAACAAGGTGTCATCTTTTACATTGTCGAAGAAGCTGTCACCAACGCCCGCAAACATGCTGAAGCAGAACATATTTGGGTACGCATAAAGCCTGTACAGCAAGACCTGGCTATATTGGATATTCAAGATGATGGTTTGGGTTTCGATGTCAAAGCTGTTACCGCAACATACGAACATCGCGGCAGCTTGGGCATGGTCAACTTGCGAGAACGCACAGAACTTATCAAAGGAGTTCTGAATTTCGAGTCGACCCCCGGCCAAGGTACGCATATCCAGGTGGCTATTCCACTAACCGAAGAAGCTGTGGACCGCATTCACCACGGGGTTTGAGTTGGTTTCTTCACATTTGACCAAAGATCAGCATTTGGGGTCGGGTGATTTTTCACTCGACCTTCTTCTTTTGTGAAACTAATGGATCAATCTACTAGACCCCCTGGCGCGCCACTTTGGTTGAGATTTTTAGCCATTGGCGTGGGTATTTTCACGCTCCTCTGGCTCCCCATCGAAGATACAAGCGAAATAACTGCAATCATATTCGCAGTGCTGATAGTAGGGTTATTCGCTCTGCACTCCACGTACAAAAACCAATTCATTAATAAAACCATCTGGCACGCCATAATTGGAGCCTTGTCTGGGACGGTGGTAATTCCCATAGCCCTATTTTTGGCTGCATTCAAAACTGGTTTACACCAGCATGGCATTCCCGATTTCTCTACGGAACAAGTCTTTTCTACGCTGAGCAAAATGCCCTATTTTGTATTGGGAGGGCTGTCCATCGGGTTGGGGAATGGAATTTGGCAATCTTCTCGAAAACCTAACAACTAAACTGGAAACCCTATGCCGCATAACGCCAATATCTACTACTTTGAACATCAGGGAGCTGCCCGAAAACCAGCCGTAGTTCTAATTCACGGTGCGGGTGGCACACACCTCCATTGGCCTGCATCCATCCGCAGGCTGCCCGATCATCCGGTTTACGCGCTGGATTTGCCCGGCCATGGAAAATCCGAGGGGCGCAGTCAGCAAACTATCGCTGCCTATGCTCAATGCGTGCTGGAATGGATGGATGAACTCAAACTAGACAAAGTAGTATTTGTGGGACATTCTATGGGGGGCGGGATTGCACAGACCTTGGGCATTCAACATCCCGAGCGCGTTCTTGGATTAGGGCTGGTGGGGACAGGGGCGCGGCTGAAGGTTGCCCCTGCTCTTCTAGAGAATTCTGCCCGTCAAGAGACTTTTCCATCGGTCATCGACACAATCAGCGAGTGGGCATTCGGCCCCCAGGCTGACCCTCGCCTTGTCGAATTAGCCGCCAAACGAATGGCAGAGATCAGACCCACTGTATTGCACAGCGATTTCACAGCCTGCGATGCCTTTGACACCAGGGAGACATTAGGCAAAATTACGGTTCCTTGCCTCGCCCTATGTGGAGAGAACGATCAGCTGACACCACCGCGCTACTCTCAATATCTGGCTGATCATATTCCCAACGCCGAAGTTCGAGTAATCCCCGAAGCGGGACATATGGTCATGCTTGAAGAGCCTGAACAAGTCGCTGAAGCCTTGTTATCCTTCTTATCGACAATTCCATATCAACCAGGGGATGCAAAACAGGACTCTCCGTAAGGTAGTGTCCGCGGTAAAATAAGCGCTACTTGTCTGATGGAGGTTCCTTTTGAAAAAATATGTTAGAGATTATGTTTATTTAATTCTTATCGCCGGATCAATCCTGGCTCTCGACCAATGGTCGAAATGGCTTGTGCGCACGAACATTGAATTCAGTCACACCTGGATGCCCTGGGAATGGCTGGCTCCATACGCCCGCATCATTAATTGGAAAAACACGGGGGCAGCTTTTGGTATGCTGCAGCAATTTGGCGGGGTTTTTACAATCCTGGCTTTTGTGGTCATCGCTTTAATCATCTTCTATTTCCCCCAAATCCCGCGCAAAGATTGGCCTTTGCGCCTGGCACTAGGATTACAAATGGGTGGTGCCATGGGCAACCTAGCCGATCGTTTGACACGCGGTTATGTCACCGATTGGATTTCCGTGGGAAAGTTCCCCGTGTTCAATGTAGCCGACTCGAGTATCTCCGTGGGCGCGGCGGTTTTAATCATTGGGATGTGGATTTTAGAAAAGAAACAGCAAGCCTCCCAAGCGGAGTCCGAACAACCCATTGAGGATGTTGGCCAATCCTCGAGCGTAGTAGAAATTCAAAGTGAGTGATCAATCCCTCAAATTCGTCTTCGAAGAAGACACATCTCAACGCCTCGATAAATTCTTGGTTGAGCGAATCCCAGAATTGTCGCGCTCGCGCATCGTAGCATTAATCAAAAACGGCCATGTCACCGTGGAAGGCGAGATCCCGCATAAAGCGGGATTCTCCTTAACGAATGGTGCCAGGGTCGAGCTAGTCATCCCCGCCGCCGAACCCAGCAGTTTAATCCCCGAAGCTGTGCCATTAGATATGGTATTCGAGAATGACGATGTGCTGGTGATAAATAAGAAAGCGGGCATGGTGGTACACCCCTCCGCAGGACACAGCAGCGGAACATTGGTTCACGCGGTATTGGCTCATGCTCCTGAGATCGAAGGCGTTGGTGGAGAGAAACGCCCTGGCATCGTTCACCGCTTGGATAAAGACACATCTGGCACTATCATCCTGGCAAAGAACGACCGCGCCCATCGCTGGTTGAGCGATCAATTCCAGGACCGGCAGGTTGGTAAAGCGTATTTGGCTCTAGTAGATGGGGCACCCCCCACACCCAAAGGGCGCGTTGAAGCTCCTATCGGGCGCGACCCATCTCATCGCCAACGTATGGCAATCACACCCACACATAAAGGACGCGATTCCGTCAGTGAGTATTTCACCCTGGAAGGCTTCGACAAACACACACTGCTTGAAGTGCGCATTCTCACTGGCCGCACACATCAAATTCGCCTGCACATGGCTTTTATTAAATGCCCCGTGGTAGGCGATACGGTTTATGGTCGCAGACAGCCAAGCCTGCCGGTAGAACGCCAATTCCTTCATGCCCAACGATTGTCAATCATCATCCCAGGGGAACACAGCCAGCGCTCATTCGAAGCACCATTACCAGAAGACTTGGAAGAAATCCTAACAACGATCCGTCGTTAATTTCACCGCCAAGACGCAAAGCAGGCGAAGTTTTTAGAGGGAAAACAAAAAAGATAAAGTATTTCTTAGCGATCTTCGCGGCTTCGCGGTTCAAAGAGGTAATAATGGAACTGATAGATTTACGATCCGATACCGTCACCCAACCCACACCCGCGATGCGAGAGGCCATGGCCAAAGCCCAGGTTGGCGATGATGTTTATGGCGAAGATCCTACAATTAACCAACTCCAAGATTTGGCGGCTGAGCTGCTTGGCAAAGAAGCCGGGTTATTGATCCCATCAGGGACAATGGGCAATTTGGCTGCCATCCTAGCCCATTGCAACCGCGGAGATGAGATCATCCTTGGAGATGTGGCGCACACTTTTCTCTTCGAGGTTGGGGGCATCGCAGCCTTAGGCGGCATCCACCCGCACACTGTACCCAATCAACCCGATGGGACAATCAAGTTGGATCATATTCGGGATGCAATCCGCCCTGAAGATTCTCACTATCCCATCACGCGTTTAGTCACACTGGAAAATACACATAATCGCTGTGGTGGTGCTTCTCTTTCCGTCGAATATACCCAGGCTGTTGCTGACCTGGCCCGTGCCAACGATTTGATTTTGCATTTAGACGGCGCGCGCATTTTCAATGCCGCCGCCGCGCTGGATGTGGATGTAAAAGAACTGGTCGAGCCAGTTGACTCGGTTACATTTTGTTTAAGCAAAGCACTCTGCGCGCCAGTGGGGTCTGTATTGTGTGGGAGCAAGGAATTCATCACCCGTGCCCACCGCATGCGCAAACAACTGGGCGGCGGTATGCGCCAGGCTGGAATTCTAGCCGCGGCTGGAATTATTGCCCTACAAGAGATTGTGCCACGTTTGGGGGAAGACCACACCAAGGCTCGCAATTTAGCAAGCGGTTTGAGCACTGTTCCCGGCATGACTCTTGACACAGATGATCCCCCTTCCAATATGGTATATCTGACTCTTGGAGATGAAATACCACTGGATGCGCGAGAAGTGGCTGAAAAGCTAGAAGCTCACCATGTTCGTGTGGGTGTTGTGACAAAACGCCGCTTCCGGTTGGTCACACACTATTGGATAGACGATCAAGCCATCCAGGAAACCATAGGAGCTTTCGAAAAGGTACTGGGGGACTGTTCGTGATATAATGTTCAACTGCCAATTGCACTACCTGGAACATCAAAAACAAACTATCTTATAGAGCGCCGCAGGGGACGTGGAGGGAAAGAACCCCCTCGGCGGGCCAAACTGCGGCGCTTTGATTCGCAGTCACACCGAGCTAGGAGGACAATATCGTGGACAGATTCATTACCTTAAAAGAAATCGATCAAGTTACAGATGAAATTCGTAAGCGGATAGATATTCAACCACGTATCGGTATGATTTTGGGTTCCGGATTAGGTCCGTTAGCAGAGAATGTAGAAAATCCTGTATTCGTCCCTTATGGTGAACTTCCCAACTGGCCTGTCTCAACCGTGATTGGCCATGAAGGACGCCTGGTTATAGGCCAGTTAGAAGGGCAAGATGTTCTCGTGATGCAAGGCCGTACGCATTACTACGAAGGCCACAGCATGGGGGAAGTGACCATGCCTGTACGAGTGATGCAGCGTTTGGGAATAGAGTTTTTCTTTGTTACCAATGCAGCGGGAGCAGTGAACCCAGAGTACGAACCAGGGGATTTGATGTTAATCACTGATCACCTCAATTTCGTCGGGATGGCTGGCCCTAATCCCTTGCGCGGACCCAATCTGGATGAATTTGGGCCACGTTTCCCTGATATGAGTCAGGCGTATGATAAAGAATTGATGGATTTTGCTCGCCAGGTTGCCTCTGCTGGCAGCTTTAAATTGAATGAAGGTATTTATGTCGGCCTAGCTGGGCCATCCTTCGAAACCCCTGCCGACTTGCGTTTCCTTCGCTCTATCGGTATCGATGCGGTGGGCATGTCCACCGTCCATGAAGTAACAATCGCCCGGCATGGGGGTATGCGAGTGATGGGGGTATCTGGTATCAGTAACAAAGCTAATCTCGATGGCAGTACAATCACAACGCATGAAGAAGTATTAGAGGCGGGTCAGGTGATCGTTCCTAAAATGGTCAGCCTGATGCGCGGGGTTTTGAAAAAAATCTAAATTTGTGGCGCTCAACAGGCATGCTCACGCATAGAGAATTCAAATACAGTAATTCGAGACCTTTAACCTTTCTGTCATGGCAGCAGTTTTAGAATTTTTCAAGAACAACGAAGTTTTCATATACCTACTTTTAGGGATACTTGCTGTCTGGCAAATCCGCAAATTCACCGTAGGCTGGGATGAACTGCGTAGCGCGGCTTTTGGATTAGAGCAAGAGAGCGCTCGCGCCCGATTAAATTGGGCAACCACCATGCTGGTTTTGATATTCATTCTCGGCGTGGCTGAATTTGGATTAGTTTCCTTTGTCTTCCCTAACATTCCAGGGGCATCTCCTTTACTCACACCCACCATTGATCTATTGGCTACACCGACAACCACTCTTATCGCAGCCAACGAGGCTTCGGGAACGGATAATTCTGCACCAGCAGCCACCCTTCCAGCCGAAGTGAGCGGTTGCACCCCAGATCAAATCGATATCACATTTCCCCCCAATGGCGAAACGATCAGAGGTGTTGTCGAAATTTATGGCACCGCTGACATACCCAATTTTGGCTTCTACAAATTCGAGATGTCACCCGTGAACGATGTCAATTGGCTGACTGTTCAAGCTGGTGATGTGCCAACCAAAGAAGACCGTCTCGGCTATTGGGATACAACTCGCCTACAGGTAGGCGATTACGCCCTTCGGCTTGTCGTCACTGACAACCAGGGGAATGCGCTGGAGCCTTGTACCGTCCAGGTGCGTGTCGAAGCCCCAGAGGAGCCATAATCAGAGAAAATATTCGCAGCACTGCTGCTTTCGGGGTAGAATCAAATAACGATGCCTGAAATCGAAATCCGGCCTGCCATAGCCACAGATATTCACAACCTAATGTCGCTGGAACACAGTTATTCAAGCGACCATGTCTGGCAGATGGATTTCAGACCTGACGGAGGCACAATCAAAATAACCTTCCGAGAGGTCAGGTTGCCCCGCTCGGTGTTGGTGCAATATCCCCATGATCCTCAAGCCTTAGCAAATAATTGGTCCAACCGTGACGGTTTGCTTGTAGCGATTCTTGATGACCAATCAGTTGGTTACATCAGCCTGGAACAGAACTCCCAACTCAATGCAACCCGGATAACCGATTTGGCTATCACGCGACGGCTACGCCGCCAGAAGGTAGGTAGTTCACTCATATTGGCCGCGCAAGATTGGGCGTCAGCGCATAAAAGTCGACGATTAATTCTTGAATTGCAGCCCAAGAATTATCCCGCCATTCAGATGGCGAAAAAACTGGGCTTCGAACTTTGCGGCTACAACGATCATTATTTTGCAAACCATGATATTGCCCTTTTCTTTTCAAAATGGTTGAAATAATGGTATAGACTGGTATCCAATGCCATCACTTATTGGTAGCTTACAGACCTTAAATCAATTATTAACCGCCGGAATCGCCATAACAGCTTTTTCTTTGTTGCTTTATGCGCTTTCGTTCAACTTGCGAGATAGAGTTGCTCGATCAGTTGCAGTGATCTTCCTCTGCGTGGTGGTCGTGTTCGTTGGTGAGGCGGTTACAAGCGTCTCTCAGGGGTATGCGTGGGTAAATACCTGGTTCAGAATAGCATGGATAGGGATAATCTTCCTACCATCTTCATATCTGCATTTTTCTGATGCGCTTCTGGCCACAACGGGGAGACCATCGCGCGGCCGCCGTCGAAATATCATTCGGCTGACATATTTGCTTTCCTTGATTTTCGCCCTCATGCTGCCCTTCCCCAATTTGATGGGAGAAGTAGTGGCTGATCACCCTGCGCTTTACTTGACTCCCACAGTAGCAACATGGGTATTTTTTGCATTCTACACAGTCAGCATGAACTGGGCCTGGGTGAATTTCTGGAGAGCCTATCGGCGCGCGGTTAATAGCACCAGCCGACGGCGCATGAGTTATCTTATTGCTGGCGCAGTCGCACCAGCGTTGAGCACCTTTCCTTATCTGACATACGGGGCAAATTTCGCTTCGGAGCACCAATTATTTTTCTGGCTTACGGCCGATCTATTCAACATCATTATGTCTGTAATGATTGTACTCATGGCATACGCCGTTGCATTCTTTGGCGTTTCATGGCCTGATCGAGTTGTCAAGCGCCGTTTATTCAAATGGGTCATGCGCGGACCTGTAACGGCGTCTACAGTTCTTGCTGTGACAACATTGGTAAGACGTTTGGGAGAATCCTACGGATTGGTGTATTCTGCCGCGGTGCCAATCTCAATGGTGGCAACACTCTTGGTTATGCAATATACCATCACCATGGTGGCGCCTGTTTGGGAGCGACTGCTATTTTATGGGGGCGCTGGAGATAATTTGCAGTTGGTACAAATTTTGGAAGAGCGATTAATTACATCCAGCGATCTACGCCAATTTTTAGAATCGATCCTTAGCGCGATCTGTGACCGTCTTCAAGTGGATACTGCTTTTGTGATCGTGTTGGTCCCGCAAGGATCTGAGATGATTGTCACAATTGGCGATGTGCACCAGCTTCAACAAGAGAATCTCTCTGAAGAATTGCTCGAAGTTGTCACAAATAATAATATCAATGGTAGTGTCGAAGATGATACAAGGCGATTGTTCACCTGGGGAGATTTCTGGCTGACACCCCTCTTCGAATCGGGGTTGCCTGATACGGATGAAACACCTTTATTGGGTTTGTTGGGCAGCGAACGCTTACCTGATGGCGTCCCAGACGAAGAGCAGCAGTTAGCCTTGGAAACCTTGTCAGAAAGAGCTGCCCTCGCCCTCAGCGACCGCGCCCAACAACAAAAAGTTTTCAGTTCTCTGGAAGCATTGAACCCTCAAGTAGATTGGATCCAACGTCTGCGCGCCGCATCTAGCTATGACGGTACTGATGTGCTCACCGCATCGCAAAAAGAGCCAACAGATAGTGAATTGACTCGTTGGGTCAAGGACGCACTCAGCCATTATTGGGGCGGCCCAAAACTATCTAAGAGCCCCTTGTTGCGTCTAAAAGTGGTGCAACAGAGATTGGATGAACACGAAGGTATCTCAGTAAATGCATTACGCTCAATCCTTAAGCGAGCTATCGAACAAGTGCGTCCAGAAGGTAGGCGAAGATTCACAACCGAATGGCTTTTGTACAATATCCTTGAGATGAAATTTATGGAGGGGCGTAAGGTGCGGGATGTTGCTATCCGTTTGGCTATGTCAGAAGCCGACTTGTACCGCAAACAACGCGTTGCTATTGAAGCCGTGGCACAGGCTATAATAGAGATGGAGGACGAAGCACAGGCAGAAAATTTCGCTATAGGCTAAATTGTGCTTCATACATACTGCACTGGAGAGGCAGTTAGGTATCAAAAAGGGTATATCATGGGAGAACAAGAGAATTATAAGTATACTGAAGAAGCGCCGCCCGATGAATCATGGTGGTCTGCAATACTGACAGATGTGGAAGCGCATAACGACTCCGCAAGAGGAAGATCTGTCAGCGAGGAGCAGCTCTCGCCAGTCATCGATTGGAAATGGGCCGAAGAACTTTACAGCCAGGATGAAATTATTGAACTGGAAGTCGCTGGATTCAATCGAGGCGGGTTGCTGGTTGAGAACGAGCGCATCAAGGGTTTTGTGCCTATCTCACACCTGGTTGAGATTTCGAAAGAAACGGAAGAGGAAAAACGTAAGCAAATTCTGGCTACGTATGTCGGGCGTTCTTTGAAATTAAAAGTCATTGAATGCAGCCCTAAACGCGAGCGGGTTGTTCTATCCGAGCGTGCTGCTCAGGCTGCGCCAGGACAAAGGTTGGAACTTCTCGGCCAATTGTCTCCTGGCACTCATATTCGAGGCAGCGTAACTACAATTACAAACTTTGGAGCTTTCGTCGATTTAGGTGGAGTAGAAGGCCTGATTCATATCTCTGAATTATCATGGGGACGCGTCACACATCCCAATGAAGTACTTTCATTAGGAGATGAGATCGAAGTATATGTGCTCAACCTCGATCTTTCGCGCTGCCGCGTAGCCCTCAGTCTAAAACGGCTGCAACCTAACCCTTGGGATACAGCGCATCTCACCTACCAACCTGGTCAGGTAATAGAAGCCAAGATCACCAATATCGTTCCTTATGGTGCATTTGCCCGGTTGGAGGAGGGTCTCGATGGCCTGATTCACATTTCTGAGATCGAGGGGGATCCAACAAGCCCTGCCGATGTGCTCTCGGAAGGGCAAAATGTACAAGTATCCATATTACATATTGATACAGCCAGGCAACAACTTGGTTTGCGGCTGCATACTAATGGGGGCGATATGTGAAGAATTGGTGGTTGGTTGCTCTGGGTGTACTATTTGGGTTATTGGGGGCAGGAGCCGTCATCCTGGCCAGTAGCCCACCGCGCGGCACATCAATTTCACTTTTGCCACCCCCCACTCCAGCTCCCATCATGGTTCATATAACTGGGGCTGTATCTAACCCAGGAGTTTATGATTTACCCTTGGATAGCCGCGTTCAGGATGCCATCTTTGCTGCGGGAGGCTTCGCTGATGATGCCCAAATAGATGGGGTAAACCTGGCTGCCAAACTGCAGGATGGTGATCAGGTACAAATACCAACTCAAAGAACGTCTGCCCTTCCAGAAACGGGATCAGAATCATCTCAAAACTCTGGGGAACAGTCATCAGGCACATCAACTTTCAGTATCGTCAATATCAATACCGCCTCCCAAGCAGAACTCGAAACACTGCCAGGGATTGGACCCGTGACTGCTGAGAAAATTATCGAATACCGGCAAACGAGGGGGGGGTTTCCCCGCATCGAGGAAATCCAAAAAGTTTCGGGGATCGGCCCAGCTACATTTGAAAAAATAAAAGATCAGATCACTGTGAGTGAGTGATATGCCCGCCAAAAAGAAATCTAATGATTGGTTGAATAAATCTCTCCCGCTTGTGCTGACATTGATAGCCTTGGGGCTTCTGATTCTGGCTCCTTTTTGGGCCTATCAATGGTTCCAGCAACCCTTCATGGGGTTATTTCTCGAACCCAATAATGTAATTAGTCAGGTTAATGGTCAAAACTGGCCGGCTAAGGATGCCGGAGCCGAAGATTATGCTCAGCTCATAGCCATCAACAACATACCAGTTAAGAATGTAAATTCAATCTGGGAAGCTCTAAGTCAGGCTAGTGGTCAGATTATTGCCACAATCCAACCCCAAAATACAGGCACATATCAAATCACATTTATTCCCAGACAGTTTAAACTATTGGAACTGGTAACATGGTTTGGGATCCCTTATTCCATCGGGATTGGTTTCTGGCTGATTGGCGTTTGGGCTTATTTCTTGAGTAAGGGCAAACAACCATCTCGGGCATTCTTGTCTTTCACATCTGCGGCTACGATTATCACCGCGGGGTATTTCGACATGAACACAAGCCAGTATTTTGTGTTGGGCTGGGCTATCGCGCTACCTATTACCGGTGGAGCTTTAGCGCAATTAGCCCTGGTGTTTCCTCGCAAAATGGTCTTTGTCGATCGCACACCAGTTTTGAGATTTATCCCCTGGGCATTCAGCGCACTATTTCTGATACCAGTTGTCAAAGAAATCTTACAACCCGCCAATCCCTGGAGTTACATAAACACCTGGCTTCTCAGTTACGCAATCATCAGTCTGGCAATATTGCTCTTTCTAGGATCCCTAATCTTCCGTATAGTGCGCAGCGACTCGCCCATGGTACGCCAGCAAAGTCGTATCATTGTCTTTGGAGCTGCGCTGGCGTTTGGGCCCATATTATTCACTTTTCTGCTTCCATCTGCCATTGGCCTCTTAGTTCAGTTACAGGCCATCATCGCTTTCCCAGCTTTGATCATCTTTCCTCTTTCAGTTGCCTACGCCCTGGTGAGATATCGACTGCTAGATGTCGACCGCATCATGGGAAGGACGCTGACTTACGCTCTTACGATCACGATCGTCGTGGCATTTTTCTATTTATTGCTGACATTCCTCTCCCAACTAATCCCATCGGGAATAAGGCCCGACGATCCATTGCAAGTCGCTCTATACTTGCTTTTCTTGGTTTTGGCACTGACTCCGCTACGCAATTATATCCAAAGAGGCATTGACCGCATTTTCTATCGCAATCTTGCAGATTACCGGCACGCACTGACCCGCCTCTCTCAAGAGTTGACTATTTCACCTGAGATGGATCACACGCTGCAAATGTTGGAGCAAGAAATCCAGGGCGCACTGGCTCCCGAACGAGTTTTGATCTACCTTTATGATGACTCAGATGCGGTTTTCCGACCCCAAAGCATAGAAGACGATTCCGAAATCGTCATCCCAGCAGAAAGCCCCCTCTTGGACTCCCTGCGTCGAGGGAGGGGTGGTATCTGGTTCCCCCCAGGGCGTACTCTTCCCATAGAGCTTGCAGGCCAGGCAGCCACGCTGGAAGAGATGGGCTGTCGGGTCTTTATTCCGCTTCACTATGAAGGCAAAATGATCGGTTTCCTGGCCCTCGGCCCGCGCCGCTCCGGCGATCCCTACAGCAGTGACGATTTGAACTTTCTCGAGGCTGTCGCCGGGCAATCTTCTTTAGCCTTGGAAAATGTGCGTTTGTTTGCTAACTTGCAAGAAACCCTCAACCAGACCCTGGAAATGAAAAATCTAATGGACGACATCTTCGCTTCGATGTCCTCTGGGGTGATTACCACAGACGAAGAGCGCAAGATAACTCTCTTCAATCAGGCTGCCACGCGCATACTGGGCCTCCCTCTGGAGCAGGTTGTAGGCCGCACCCTGGGAGAAACACTGCCTGAGTTTGGTCCGCATTTCTTGTTGATGGCCGCTTCCACGCTGCGCGATGGCAGCGCTATCGAGGGCGAAGAGTTCAACCCTGTCTTGGGGCAGCGTGGACCCGTTTTCTTACGCCTCTCCAGCACTCCACTGCGGGATGCGCAACTGAACACCAAGGGTGCTACGATCGTGATCGACGACCTCACCAAGCAACGTTCCCTCGAGGCTGAGCAAGAACGCATCCGCCAGACGTTCGGGCGCGTGGTAGCTCCGCGCGTCCGTGACCGGTTGCTTGAAGACCCCAGCAATCTGCGCCTGGATGGCATCCGCCAACCTCTGACTGTGGTCTTTGCAGACATTCACAACTTCACACCCCTCAGCGAACGCATAAAGCCCGAAGCGCTTTTCCAAATACTCAATTCGTACCTCTCAGTGGCAGCCATGGCCGTCCTAGAAGAAGAGGGTACGTTGGATAAATTCATGGGCGATGCTGTGCTGGCCTTTTGGAACGCCCCCGATGAACAACCTGATCACGTGCTGCGGGCCGCCCGGGCCGCCCTGGCAATGGATGCCGCCATCCGCAAGGTTCGCGCCGAAGTGACACAAGCGCATCAGTTGTTTTTCAGCATTGGCATCAGTACCGGAGAAGCAATGGTCGGTAACGTTGGCACTCCTGACCTCTTCAATTACACGGTCATTGGCGATATCGTAAACTACGCATCAAGACTCGAATCCACTGCTGCACCTGGGCAAATACTGCTTTCAAAAGAATCATATGTCGCTATCGCTGAGCATGTGACCGTCAAAGAACTTCCTCCGATACAGGTAAAAGGAAAATCCACGTCTGCCGTCGTTTATGAACTCTTGGGATTGAAATAATCAGGAGTTGCACAGTAATATGCTTTCACAATACCACAGAGACATTTGTCAGCGCGCCCTCGAGAGCAAGTTCTCTAGCCGCGCCCTGGAAATAATCATTAAAGCCAATATCGCCCAAGATAACTTGCACGGGCTGGTTGGCCATCACGAATATCATTTTGATGATAACGCCTTCGAGGCAGGGTACGCCTATTTAGAAGAGCAACGAAATATTATCCTGGCAGTATTATCTGATGGGGGGAATATTGTGCCTGCCAGGAAAGCATTTGGCAGGCTGACTCACGCCGTTCAAGATTTTTACGCTCACTGCAATTACCTGGAACTATGGGCCCAATCCTTCGCCGAGGATGAACTGCCACCTCCACACCAAGTCGATGCGCTGAACCAAACAATAATCAATCACCCTGATCTGCGTTCTGGGCGTATCTATTTCCGAGAAGTGTTAGCTTTCATTCCATTCCTCCGTCCCTTCACTCGCCGTATACTGCCAGCTGACTCTCACGCCAATATGAACATTGATTACCCCGAACGCGGTGCATTCTTCCCTTACGCCATTGAAGCTGCGGTAAAAAGAACGCTCCATGAATTTGAGCTGTTGAGCGAGCGCATACTTGAAATCGGGGATCATATCGCGCTCAAAAGATTTACTGATTTATCTACATCTGTGTAGTCAGACCAACTGCGTTGGCCGACAACCAAATCCGCCCATCGCGGATGGGCTTCTACCCACTCAAAAGGGATCTCGCTTTGTCGTACAAAGTACTCCTCGCGATGACACTTTTTGATTGCAACCTTTTCCACCTCTTCCCGTATAGCGTAATGAATTGAATAACCTGCAAACAGGAGATAGAAAAAAATGTCTACACAATACAAGAAACTTTTCCGCTCGCAAGATGACCGCATGGTTGCCGGTGTATGCGGCGGTTTGGGTGAATATTTCGACATCGACCCTACGTTGATGCGCCTGATCTTTGTCTTTGGATCTATTGTGACTGGTTCGGGATTGTTTTGGGTTTATCTGGTTATGATGATTTTGGTTCCCGAGGAAATCCCCGCTTCGGAAGCTGTTGTCACCACCACCGCTGAAGAAGTAGAATAACCCGTATTATAATTTTGTGACAATCATCCGAAATTTCGACCGATCTCCGCGAAGCGAGCGTTGGTCAATTTAGCCAAATCCGCAACTGGCAGGCGGATATTCAAACCCCATTGCCCACCAGAAACATGGATCTCATCAAAATTTTGGGCTGAGCTATCAATGACTACTTGAAAACCGCGGTTGATCAATGCTAAAGGGGATATACCGCCAGCCTGCAATCCGGTCAGTGATTCGGCTTCTCGTTGTGTGGTGGTCTTGACTTTCTTTTCCCCCAGGACTTTGGCAAGTGCCTTTAGATCCACATCAACTGATCCAGGCACCACCGCCAGAATGGGTTTGCCGCGCTCTAGCCGTGCGATAACAATGGTTTTGAAAACAATCGCAAGGGGCACATTCAGCAACTCAGCTGTTTTTTCAGCGCCTAATTTTTCCTCAGGAAGTTCGTAAACTTCATAAGAAATTTTGCGTTGCTCCAGTAAACGCGTGACGTTATTCTTATCCATTGACCAACGCGCGCGCTTTCTCATCAAGGCTGACACCCCGCGAGCGCAGGAAGTTCAGCAATGTAATGCGATCCTCTGCATCAGCTGCATATATTGTTAATGTTAGTAAATTGCTATAAAAATAGAAAACGAGCTCACGCCCGCCGCGTGCCTTCACCTGTTCAATATCGCCATAGCGTTTGCTGCCTTTCAAGACAACGCGGTACTCCATGCGATCATCAAATAAAGTTAACTTGGGGTTAAGGTTATTGCGACTGAATCCCAATACGCCTCCGAAGGGTCGTAATCCCGTGAAAGAAAAGGTGATGGGAACTCGGATTCCATCTGGCGGGATAATCTGTATGTTTTCGAGTCTTTCAAGTTCCGGATTTGCTTCGCTTATTTTGCGACGCCGAAAGACAAAGATCAGCACAGCGACCAAAATAACAACGATATTCAAAACAAGTATTAAGATCGTTTCCATATCACACTCTCTGATGATATTGCCACTTATGGATTGCTTGAACAGGTTTCCAGACCGTGTTCGGCTCGGTCCGAGACCGGCCTAAGCATGAATTAATATCATATGATACTGGCTGCCATCCCGCAGGAAGCTCAACGCTTTTGCTGCTGATTCGGTGGGTATCTTATCCTCCTAACGTGTTATTCTAATCCCAATCAGGGTGTATAAAGCAATTATAGATCATTTATCATGGCAGTTCGGACAAATAGGAAAATTCCCCAAAAAGGGTGTGCGTGGGGCGACGCCCCACGCACACCCTTTTTTGGACTAATCTGTTTTTTGCAATACTCTACGGTTCTGGGAAGTACAACGCACCATCCCAACGCCAGATCACTGTGGCCATATTCCCAGTATTGAAATCAATTCCGGTCACTTCCAACTCGAATATTCCATCTTCATTGATATCCATAATCTGGATATTCCCATCCGCAACTTCCAGGCGATATTTCTCCATACCCAAGATATCGACATAATAAATCAAACTCTTAAATTCCGCCCCATCCCATGCCAGCAAGTAATACTCTTGATAGCCAGGCCAGTTGACCTCGAAGAGTATGTCATCAATACCATTCTTGTTTATGTCAGCCAGACTTTTGATAACCGCCCCACCACCAGTGAACAAACCTTCGGCTCGCTCCCCTGCTCCAGCGCGTCGGAAAAAGATATCGCTCTCGTAACCGCCACCAACACAACGGAAAGCAAGCACATGTGATTCACCCAAACCATTCCCATAGGGGATCGTCAAAGTCATCAACACATCCAAAATTCCATCCCCAGTAATATCATAGGGAATCACTCTCACCCGAGATTTTTCGCCAGAAGAAATCTGCAAAGCGAAGGATTTCTCCAGTTCATTCACATTCCCCCCGGCGCTCAAATATTCAGCAATAGTCAAATCAAAATCGGGATCCATTAACACATCAGAATCAATGGTGACAGAAGCATCTTCTGGAAGGCAAACCTCGCCAACCGCCACGAATTCTATTGTTGGCGTAGACGTTGGCCCATGTGTTGGTGTGATTGTGGGGGGATAAGGAGTGATCGTAGGTTGAGATGTATGAGTTAGGGTTGCAGGTTGGAGAGTAAACGTAGGCTCAAGACTGGGGGGTAAACTGATTGCCGTTGGTGAAGGGGATTCTGTTTCCAAAGCCTGTTCAGCGTCAGGCAGCGCCCGACACATCACCTGTGTTAATATAAATATTCCAATCACAAGGAGGATCAATCTATTTTTCATTTTGCGCCTCACAAGCAAGCATTGTCAGCAACCCCTCGATCTATCCAATCCTCTGGGCAAAGATCAAGGGGTGGTGCTCCTCTGAGATATCTTCATCGGCATCGAAACCATGACCCAAGGCACCAGACTCTAGAAGTTGGAAGCCAATCTCGGTCAGAAGTTTCTGGTAATCTTCCAATCCGAAGTTGCTCCAATACATGGTCTCTCCGAAGAAATCATGCTCAGTATATGCGGGTTCATTGGTTTGAGCTACAGTTCCAAAAAAATATCCCCCAACCTTCAACCAGCGATGGATACGTCGAAATAGTTTGGAATGTTCTTCACGCGGCAGATGGAAGATAGCATAGAACGATACCACCGCGTCAAAGTACACCGCGGGGAATTGTGAATCCATGATGTCGCCGTAGATGAAGGTCGCCTCGGGAACGTTGGCGCGGGCGCGTTTGATCATTTCGCTGGAAAGATCAACTCCCGTTACTTGAAATCTTTGTTCCAAGGCACGCGCCACGGGGACACCTGCACCGCAGCCAATATCGAGCACCCTCTCCCCTTCACCAAGACGATCCATCAACAAAGAAAGCTCAGGCTGCCCTTCACCATGACGAGCCTCCTCATATTTTGCCGCACAGCGATCATATCCGCGCTGAACCAGGGCTTTGTAATCGATATTAGGGTCGTCGGCTGGTTTCATCGGTACGCTTTACGCGAGGAGCAAGCACCCCAAATCTCTTGTGGGAAGATGATGCTGCCAGTACCGGGCAGGTTGGGCACACCCTGACCAGTATTCAAATTGATCCCGTGTCTAATATATGCAGTGTAGGCAAGCTGACTACAATAGAATGCATTTTCGGTATCAGAATCTAAGAAGTTGATATTGTACGGTTTTTCTGTCTCAGCCTGGGCCAGGCAATATTTTGCCACGCTCTCGCGGATATGTTCTTCTTCGTCTTTCGATAAACCGCGGCCTTCCAGTGGATAGGCTACACCGTATAGTTGATCTAAAAATGGACCACGATGCTTGGTCATCTTCTTTGGGATCCAGGAATCACCTCGAAGGTCAAAAGTAACCACACCCCTGCCACCAGATTCCACACACCGACCCTCAGGACCAACATAAATAGCAACATGATCAACTTCGCCGGGCATTAGTCTCCCCAACAAGCGCCAAAACTGCCCGGCTTCGATCTCCAGTTCGATATCTGTCGTACAGATGATATCTCCTGTTTGTAATGGTAACCCTTCGAGGTTGTAGGCGTAGATCATGGCAATCTCCCACACATCATTACCCCAGGTGCGGCGCACTTTAGAAGTGCACTGCACCTGGGGTAATTCTAGATTCTAACTTCGGGGAACCCACGCTTGAGCAGCTTTTTGAACTGAAGAGGGTGTTTCATCAGGTAATTCGTTATAGGCGGC
The DNA here is from genome assembly GCA_016785015.1 of Anaerolineales bacterium. Lineage (GTDB taxonomy): Bacteria > Chloroflexota > Anaerolineae > Anaerolineales > UBA11858 > NIOZ-UU35. Next base: position 13,580 of record JADHTJ010000041.1, on the reverse strand, counting down.
GACTCGGGTGGGCCTGACGCAACGTCGGCTAAATGCTCCGGCCATTCGAATGGTAAATGTCTAAGTTCACCAGGAGTTTCCATCTCAACCAGGGCTTGCAAGGTAGCGCGCAGCACAGCCATTTGCGTTTGACTATCACCAGGGTAACCCATAGTCAAACTAAAAGGATGTTCTATGGCAGCAATACGCGGCGCGCTCACCGAAGCGGTCAAATCGGCGATAATCGACAGGGTAATGGTGGTAAACCCAGCGGCTTCGATCTCTCGTTGTAGCAGTCCCACGGACCAGCAACAGATCGGTCAGGCAGGCACCAAGACAACTACATCGACAAACTCATCTCTCAAATTGCGGATAATCGCCGGGGCACTTTCCTCCAAAAGCTGCTCGGGTTGCGTTGTGTAGCCCATATACGAATAGTGCGATGGAGCAACATAACCAATCTCGCCGCTTTCTTCAAGTTCTGCCAATCGATCCAGTGGCAGCAAACTGTTCAAGTCCTGCTCTGCGAATTCAGGGTTGATATGCAAATGATAAACCTTGATATCCTCAGCTTTTGTCTCCTTTGGGATCACGCGAAAAGTGGGATCACCCCACCAGGGATTCTGGCGTTCGCCTTCCTGATCAAAAGGATGATCGGTTTTCAACGCCATCGCCCCGGTGCTAATCATCGCCACCCGACACTCTGATAGCGGCTTAGAAAGTGGCGTCCAAGGAATTTTTCTTGGTTCGGCGTTTTCTATCCAGGCTTTAGCCACCCGGCGCGTACCCTTACTTACAAAGCGAAATGAATCTACCTGATTGGTCATTCAATGAGCTCCTTATGTAATGCAATCTAGATTGAGACCATTATAGATTAGGGGGTAGTGTAAAACAAGAATGAGTATACGGTTTCGGAATGCGGATGATCACAAATCTGGTGCTTCAATAGGGGTAGATTGCTCAGCAATCAGTTTCCATCCCCCTGAAGTTCTCACATAGATAGACATGAAGCGCGCCTCGTAATCAAATTTATCGCCCGCATTTTCACCACGCCCAATCCAACGCCCAATCAGAAGGGCAATGTTGTCATAGATTTTCACTTCATACTGATCACTCTCAGCATAATCCCAATGTCTCGCCCCTGAGGCATACGAAGCCAGCGTTTCTGCTCTTCTGGCAACAGATCCATCGGATTTGATCTGAGTGTAATCTTCATGCATGATCCCCTTGATTATTTCAATGCCTAGATCGCGATGCGCCTGCACCCAGCGATGTTCTGTTTCGAGTACTTCTTGGATTACCTTACTCTTGTTCATTCTTTAACATAGCGCGCAGTTCCTGGCGACACGACTGCACATCCGTAAACACAATGCCGTTCATCCCTATCGAGCGAGCAACCTCGATATTTTTGGGAGAATCATCAATGAAGACGCAAGTCGCAGGATCCAATTGATATTCGCTCAACAGGTATTGGTAAATCTCAGGTTCAGGTTTGACCATATTGACCTGGCCAGAAATGACGATCCCCTCGAACTTATCCCAAAAATCGCATTTATTTTTCAAGTGAACGTAATGCTCAACTGGCATGTTAGACAAGCAGTAAAGCGTGTACCCTTTTGTGCGCAGTTCATCCATCAACGGCAAAGTATCAGGCATGAGTAACAATGAATTCTTGATTGCCAACATAAGCTCAGTGATGTCCCCCACACTGAGCCCAGTACGCTGGGCAAATCGTTGAGTCAATTCTGTTTCCGAATACGTTCCACGATCTTTCGCAGCCCAATCAGGATGATCGAATATTGACACCATCAGGGTTTGGCTCAACTCTGGATCATCTGTAAAACCAGCGATAATCCTTTCGGGATTCCACTCGATGAGTACTCCCCCAAGATCAAAAACAATATTTTCGATGCTCATTGGAAATTTATTGAATCAGATTACTTAAAATTCCGCGATACACTCAATTTCTACCAAAGCATCGAGAGGATTCTGCTTTACAGAGACTGTCGTTCGTGCTGGTCTGTGATCCCCAAACATTTGCTTGTACACTTTGTTCATCCCCTGAAAATCGGCCATATCTTTCAAGAATACCGTCGTCTTGACTACATTTTGCAACGATAATCCTAATCCGCCTAAAACGATTTCCAAATTCTGCAAAACGCGTTCTGTTTGCTGGCCAATTTCTGTGCCAACCAACTGCATGGTTTCCGGATCGAGAGGGGTTTGTCCCGAACAGAAAACAAAATTACCCGATTGTATGGCATGGCAATAAGGGCCAATGGCCTCGGGGGCATCATCAACAAAATGGGTTTGCATAGAAAATTCTCCTTATAATTTGAGCTAGGCTGCAAATTATACCTTCCATTTGGAAATCAAAAACGCGCATCTTCACCCATGGATGCGCGTTCATGAAGAATAGTTTTCCATTCCTAATCAGATTCCGCCACTAACCAATCTCTCAATGAACGCGATATATTAATCTCCGGATTCACATAGGGGTCAAATTTCTCACCTTCGAATGCAATGCTTACTAAATCATCCAGGTTCTGGATTTTCAATATGTTAGGCACTTTTGAATGAAGATGAAAAGGATAACTATACTTGGGGGGCAGAATTCGGATTCGATCAGGAATAATTTTCACTGCAAACAATGTACTTAATAACGCTTGATGCAAGAATTCCTTTTGCTTTGGACTGATCACCTTTTGAAACTCTACATCAGCAATCAATTTCCCGAAACATTCATACCACAATTTAAATATCCCTTTCGCGGGATTCACAGCAAAGGCGTGAACGTTAAAGCATGCTCGAATACGTTTTTGTTTTTCCTGTTTTTGCTCAGTAAATGGTATGACGGTTTCCTCGATATCTTCAACACCTACTGCTTTGTAAATATTCTGCCAATAATCGTTTAATGGCTCACTTTTCAGAATACCTTCCCTTTTTTCATACACCGGTCGCAACGCAATATCAAAACCCGTACCCAGGTCAAGCAACTCAGGTGTTTTAAAAACTAGATATTCAGGGCTAACCCAAATAAGCGTTCCGAATCGATTAGCCGCCATCACTTCAGCATGATAGCAGGCGAACACTTGACCTGCATTAGGGTATCCTTGCAGCGCATCTGGGATCGTCAATTTCTCTTGATATATCTCATCTCCCTTAAAATCATCAAATGGTTTAATGTGCGGCTTAGTTTCATAAACAGTTATTGGACTATTTATAAGATCCCCACCAAATTCCCGAATACTGTCAATTAGCCATTGGATTTTATAATAATCCTGCTCTGATCTTGCCAAAGTGATGAAATGCACGCCTTCGGGTTTTTGAAGGTGCAAGGCAGCCCTCTGGGGATATTTCTCCATAAGGCTTCTTCGATCTACCATCCTGGCATAATAATATGCGAGGGCCAGCAGAAGCGGACGAAGCAATATGAACAATAACAATAAATAAATTTGATCCGGCCGAGAAAAATCCACCTGCTCGATGAATACATATGCAACCAATCCAATTAATCGAATGAGAATTGTGGTGAGATATAAAAACAAAATTCCAATTACAAAGAGGGTGTTCGCCTCCCACCCAATACTTGCCGACTGGCGATGCTCCCATTTTTCCTGATCCAAAATTGCCAAGGCTGCGTCTGAAGCCTCATCTTTTTCTATGCCATATGATGGGTATGTGATGATATCGTTAGCGGATTCAACATCGATACTACGGTTGTTGATTTCCTTATCAAGATTTCGCTTTGTTTTCAGCTGCCAGCGCAGTTTCTCGCGCGATCTTAACATCGTTTGGTATTGAATCAATGAGACAAATACCATTATCAGAAATAATGCAGCACTACATTTCACTAAATCTTTAAAATCGAAATAATATAAAAGTAAATCAATCCACCACATCTTGATTACCTCATTGTGCTGAAATCAGCATATTCCCTCTCGAAACGAACCAATTGGTTGTGAAATCAGTAAAGCTAGTATATTAGAAATCCCATCCAACCACAACACTAATTATGATATTGCTTTCAATTTATCCCAAAGAGAAAAAACTAGTTTATGCGCTTGTTTTCATTCTCTCCTTGATGCTCGCTGCATGTGCTTCTCCAACTATATCTTCGCCTACTCTGTTACCTATTCCCACAGCAACAGCACTGCCACCTGCTACACCAACGCTTTCTCCGCACTACCCAGGGGCTGGGGAATATCCCAATTCTATCATTTCCGGTGATATGGAACGCCTCTTCCTGGTTCATGTTCCTGAGGGGTATGATCCCAGAATACCTGGCGCGTTAGTATTCAACTTCCACGGCGCAGGCGCGAGTGTTGAGCAGCAAAAACTACTCACTGCAATGACAGTTCACGCCGATCAGCGTGGCTATATCGTCGTATTTCCCCAAGCTATAGGCTATCCTACTTATTGGGATACCAGCTCACCAAATTCCTACGATGTGCTCTTCATTGTAGATCTGCTAGATCATCTCAAAACCCATTTAAATATCGACCCTAAACGCGTGTACGCTACAGGATTCTCCAACGGGGGCAGCATGGTCGAGTGGTTGGCCTGCACACAAGCCGAACATTTCGCTGCTGTTGCTCCGGTGGCTGGTGCTTATGCTTATGAAAGTCCTTGTGAACCCAGTCGGCCGGTGCCAATAATCGCTTTTCACGGAACTCTCGATTACAACGTGCCTTATTGGGGTGGCTATGACCTCTTCGCGGCTATCCCCATTTGGGCTGAATATTGGGCCAAACGCAATAGCTGCAACCTTGAACCCATCATTGGTTACGAGCGCGAGGGAGCCAGTGCGCAATTCTGGGGCAAATGCGACCAGGGAGCAGACGTCGCCCTTTACACAGCCAAGAGATTAGGCCACACCTGGCCTGGATCAATGTACGGTTCAGCCCACCAATATTTGGATGCAACCAACGTAATCTGGGGCTTCTTTGAATCCCACCCAATGCCCGATCAGTGACCAGTATCCAGTAATCAGTCACTAGAGTTTATCTCAAAAATGTCAGGCCGTAGGCCCACCGTTGGCGTGAGAGCGGCGAAGGATCTGAGACTCCGAAACTAGGTGACTCTTCGATCGCTTCAGCCGCTTCGCTTCCTTCGCTCTCTCAGAGTGACAAAAAGGGTAATTTTGAGATGGCTTCTAGATACTGATCACTTCTGGACACTAATTACTCGTAGCGCAGCGCCTCTACCGGCTCCAGGCTGGCAGCGCGGTTGGCGGGATACAATCCAAAGAAGACACCTACTGCTGCAGAGAAGAGCGTCGCTAAGAGCACAGCATCCATGCCAATCACAGGGACGATATCAGCATCGCTGGCCGCGGCGATCTGGCCAACTACAGCGGAGATCAACCATCCCAGGCCAATCCCCACAATTCCACCAAACAAACTTAGGAGCACAGACTCAGTCAAAAACTGCGTCAGGATATCGATCTTTCGGGCGCCCATAGCTTTGCGCAGGCCGATTTCGCGCGTGCGCTCCACCACGGAAACCAACATGATATTCATGATGCCAATCCCGCCGACTAGCAGAGAGATACCTGCGATACCTCCCAAGAAGACAGTTAAAATTCCCGTGATCGATGATGCTACATCCAGGAAATCTTGCTGGCTAAAGATGGTGAAATCATCCTGCCCGATCTCCGTGCGATGGCGCTGGCGCAGGATTTGCGCGACCTCGTCGCTGGCCTGGGGAACCTGGTCCGCGCTGGCCGCCCCAACGAAGATCACATCGACACGATCACGCGTCGAACGGCGAATCAGGCGCGATTGGGCCGTTGTCAGCGGCACAATGACCTGATCATCCTCGCTACCGAAAGAGCCACCACCCTTCTCTTCCAGCACACCAATCACCCGGAAGGGCTGGCCTTCAATACGCACTGTTTCACCAACAAGTCCAGATTTACGCCCAAAAAGTTCATCGGCCACATCCACACCCAAAATGACCACTGCTGAGCGTCCAAACATATGTGCTTCACCGATGAATTCGCCTTCAGTTACATGGTAATTGCGCACGGTTTCATAATCCGGTGTAACCCCATTGATGGTAGTCACCGCGCTTTCACCTGAGTAACTCACCTCTGCGTTGCCTTGTAAAATAGGCGCCACACCAATTACGGAGGGTGCCGCAAAGGGATCAGCGATAGCATCAGCATCGCCCAGGGTCAGCGGTTCAGGGTTGCGCACATCTTCAGAACCACCGCGAAACACAAAGATCAAATTGGTACCGATTCCTTGAATCTCACCAGTAATAGAATTCTCTGCACCAGTACCGATGGCCAACATGGCGATGACTGCGCCCACGCCAATGACAATTCCCAAGATGGTCAATCCGGAGCGCAGTTTATTGGATACCAGGCTATCTAAAGCTTCGATAAAAGATTGCCAAAAGTTCATAGCCTATGCCTCCACCACTTTCCCGTCGAGGATACGCACAATTCTCTGGGTCTGTTCAGCGATCTCAGGGTCATGGGTCACAATGATCAACGTGGTACCGCGCTCCTTGTTTAAATTGAGCAGCACTTCCATCACAGCATCACCCGAAGCTGTATCCAGGTTGCCTGTGGGTTCATCAGCCATTACGATGGAGGGTTCATTGACAATCGCCCGGGCGATGGCCACACGCTGCTGCTGCCCACCAGAAAGTTCATTTGGACGATGGGTCATGCGGTCTGATAGATCTACAGCATCTAAGGCCTCGCGGGCTCGCTGCCGGCGGTTTTTACCATTACGTGCGTAACGGAGTGGTAATTCCACATTTGCCAAGGCAGTGGCGCGCGGAAGCAGATTAAAGCTTTGAAATATAAAGCCCACCTTGCGATTGCGAATATCAGCCAACTGGTCATCATTCAGAGATGCAACGCTTTCTCCATCCAATAAATACTCGCCTGTGGTAGGTCGGTCTAGACAACCCAATATATTCATCAACGTTGATTTCCCTGAACCTGAAGGACCCATGATAGAGATCACTTCTCCTGCAGTTATTGTCATGGACAAACCGCGCAATGCATGCACTTCCACCTCGCCCATAGTAAAGACTTTGGTAACTTCACGTGAATCAACAACAAAATCCACCATTAACTTACTCCTCTTTCACATCCAATACTCATGCACATCCAATTCCACTAAAGCGCATCAGCGTGGAGGGCCACCGCCCATTGGACCGCCAAAGCCACCTTCTTCAGTTAATTCTCGTGGCGGATTGAGCACAACTTCATCACCAGTAGAAAGATCGCCATCGACGATCTCACTATGAGTATCTGACGAAGCGCCCAAAGTAATTACCACTTTCTCAACATTGCCAGCAGAGTCCAGGATATATACCACGCGTTCCCCTTCAACCACACGCACGGCCCGGTTTGGGATCAGTAAAGCCTGCTCTAACTGGCGCACTACAATATTCACAGCCGATGTCATCCCCGGGCGAATATCCACATCGGGATCGAGTAATTCGACCGTCACAATGAAGTTCACCACGCCGCCTTCTTCTGTGCCCACTAAGGCGACTTCGGCCACAACACCATGATATTCCTTGGCCAGCACGGCGTCGAAACTCATGACTACTTCCTGACCTTCGGCGATCTTGTTGATGTCTACCTCAGAAACTTCAAGATCGACTAAAAGACGGGAGTAATCATCGATGCGGAATGCCAGGGTGCCAGGGTCAACCTGATCGCCAGGCTTGCTTTCCACAATCGTAACAACACCAGCAAAGGGAGCAATGACGTGCGCCTGATCCAAAGTTGCCTGTGCTGCCGCGACACGGGCCTCCGCTGCGGCGATATCATCCGCCGGAGGACCATCTTGCAAACGTTCCCAATCTCGCTGTGCATCGGCCAATTGTGCCTCACGCAAAGCGATATCAGCGGATGAAGGACCATCTTTTATGCGCTCATATTCCAAATTAGCTTCTTCAAACTGGGCTAAAGCAACAGCATAATCGGCTTGGGCTTCAGCAATATCGATTTCTGATCCCGTGCTCGAGAGGGCATTCAGCTTTCTCACGGCAGCATCATAATTTTGCTGCACTTCAGCAAGGGCGCTCTGAAAATTAGCTCGCTCAAGATCATCATCGGGGCGGCCTTCGTAGGGTTCAAAATCGGACTGTGCTTTTTCGAGTCTATCTTTCAATAAGACGACTTCTGCCTCAGAAGCATCAATTTCAGACTGGCTTGCGGTCAATTGTACGCTGCGCACACGGCGCTCAGCATCCTCAAGCGCCTGATCTGCATCGGCAATAGCCTGCAATGCCTGTGCTTGCTGAAGTTCAGGATTCAACAGGTCTTCCAGCGCCTGCTCGGCATCCTCTACGGATTGCAAGGCCTGGGCGCGCAGCAAATCGGAGTTGAGTAAATCTTCCAACGATTTTTGTGCACTCACCAGATCTGCTTGGGCTAAAATCACACTCTGCGAAAGAGAGGTCTGCTCCAGCGTGGCAAGTTCAGTATCCAAAACAACTTCATTACCAACTTGAACATTCACCTGATCGACTGTGCCCGAAGTTTTCCAGGTCAACTCAGCACTCTGGTTGGAGCGCACTCGGCCCGTGGCACCGATGGTTGCTACCAACGTGCCTTCTTCTACCGTCAGCGTCTGCAAACTGGCCATTAGTTCCTGGCGCGCTTTGTTCTGGCTATAAGTCCGCCAGCCAATAATCCCGCCAACCACAACAACCACGACAATGATAAAAATGATCCATTTCTTCATAAATCTTCTAACTCCTTCTACCGATTTCTCGTGGGACCACGCTGTCCCAGAGGGGAATTCAATAACTCTGCGATCGGGTTGAGTAATATTTCATCTCCCTCAGCCAGATCACCAGATAAAACTTCACTGTAATTATCAGAAGTAACACCAACTGTAATGGGGATTGGTAGGATCATGCTTGGAGACGCACCAGCCCCAAAGGCTTGAGCCAGCCCTCCAAAAGGTCCGCTGGGACGTTCTTCTGAGAGGGCAGCCGGACCCCCGGAGATGATCCCGTCTCCAAAGGCATACACCACCCGCTGACCTTCCAACGCTCTAATAGCTTGATTCGGCACTAACAAAGTATTCTCTATGCGACTGATCTCAATATCCACAGTGGCAGTCATCCCCGGTCGGATCGCTTCATCCGCATCCATCAGTTCAATGGTCACTTCAAAACTGACCACTCCACCAGTCTCGGTTCCAACCGGCGATATGGCGACCACCCTGCCATGATATTCCTTCGCCAAAACCGCATCGTAGGTCAGGATGACATCCTGGCCCACATCAACACTATTGATATCAATCTCTGATACTTGTAAATCAACGAATAAATGCGCGAGGTCATCCAGGCGGAAGGCAATATCTCCAGTGTCGATCTGATCTCCAGGGTTGATATTGGCCTCAGTGATCACGCCATCAAAGGGGCTGTTTATTACAGCCTTGGCCAGCAACGCTTGGGATGCTGCAATACGAGCTTCAACCGAAGTGATATCATCCGTTGTAGGGCCATCTTTGAGACGATCCCACTCTCGCTGCGCATCCTCGAGTTTCGCTTCTAGAACAGCAATTTCAGCCTGGGTAGGCCCATCTTTTACTCGCTGCCACTGACGATGTGCATCGGCCAATTGAGCTCGTGCGGCGAACAGTGCTGCCTCGGCAACAGCTACATCTGATGGGTCTGGGGGGGCTTGCAGTTCGTTGTAGCGATCAACTAAAGTAACATAACGTTTTTGTGTTTCTGCCAACTGAATTTGCAAGTTGCTATACAATTGTTTGTAGAAGATGCGGCTTTCAAAAGGATGCAAAACTGTCTGGTTGACTTTCTTCTCAGTTTCAGCGACATCCTCTTCCAAATCAATTAAATTCTTTTCTGTCAACAAAATGTTGGAATTAATTTGCTGCAAACTCCAGGCTGAGGCCGGTGTCATTAAAATATCGTAATGACGCTGCGCTCGTTCCAAATCGCGTTCGGCATTAGCGATGGCAGCCTGGGCTTGCGCCTGAGTCATAGCCGGGTTATAAGCATCCTCTAGCGCTTGTTGAGCATCTTCAACTGCTTTTTGCGCCTCAGCTTGAAGCAAACGGGAATTATGCAAATCATCCAATTCTTGCTGCGCATCAATGAGATCCACTTGAGCCAGGATCACAGAGGCAGGCAATGTGTTCTTACCAAGAGACGCCAATGTTTGGCCTTTTTCCACCTGGTCACCGACAGCTACAACCACCTCACGAACCTCAGCAGAAATATCCCAACGCAAAACTGAACTCTGCGCTGACCGCACCACTCCATCAGCCTCGATATAAGAAATCAACGACCCGCGTTGAAGTATGACTGTCTCCAATTCGTTGAAGAATGTGGTCATTTGGCGCTGCCCAATCAAACGCGCAGCGAGTAGCCCCACCACCAACAATACCAATATTGAAATTATGACAATCAGTCTCTTGCGATTCAATTTTTTACTCATCAAGATTCACGCATCGTATCTTCTACCTTGCTCACGGCCTTGTCAAACAGCAACAGAAAAGTATCTTGTTCTTCAGGCATCAAGCCAGAAAGGAATTCTTTCAAAGCGGCCCGCTGATGCATACGTAACTGCGCTAGCAAAGTTTCACTCTTCTCCGTAATGTAAAGGGGTTTAGCGCGCTTATCATTAGGGTCGCGACGGCGTTCTAGCCAACCATCTTTGACCAATCGGCGCACCCCCACGCTCACCGTAGGTGGTGTTACTTTGAGCCCCTCCGCTAGATCTTGAACTCCACAACCTGGATGCTGAGAAATCCAATACAAAGCCGCTATCAGCGGGGGTGATAGCTCACAATCTGTGGGAGGTCGCATCAAGCGCAACGCTGAGAGACGCTGCAGCAATGCTTCCATTCGTGATTCAGGCGTGTCGGAAATAAGCATAAGCCAACAAAATAGTTAGTTTATCTAACTAAACGTACGAATTATATGGATTTCCAGCATTATGTCAAGATGCACTTCTCTTCAGATGTCGCTACTCCCTTTCCTATTACCTTAATTACTATAACCTTTATTTTGGATGTACCTGGCACTGTCATTTGTATTTGTAATGATGTGGTTTAGATCTATAAATCCACAAAAAACATGTCGATTCTCACATATAAAATGAGTAGAAACGCGCAAATATCTCTATGAATGTGTGTTAAAATTCGTTTGTTACATATATCACAATGACTTGTGACATTAGACTTCAAATGAATGACATCTGGAACTAAATTAATACCAGTTTAGTCGATATTATCTGAACTGTATTCTTGTATTCTATTCGGAGGAATAGGCATGTCTCAAGCGATCCCTAGTGAATTCCTGGCCATTGACCGAAAATCCCGCGCCAGAGCAGCTTGTGGCGGATTAGTAATCCGCAATCCCGAAGAGCGCGTTGGTGATTTTGATGATGTAGTGATCCCGTTGGGCGCAGAATGTGCCCAACTTGAAGCTTCTCGCTGCATTCACTGCCCCGACCCAGCAGGATGCGTTGAAGCTTGCCCCACACATAACGATATCCCTTCGGCAATGTGGCTTATTGAACAGGGCGAATTCTTAGAAGCGGCAAAACTCTACCGTCAGACAAGCTCTCTTCCTGAAATCTGCAGTCGGGTATGTCCCCATGAACAACTCTGTGAGGGTGCTTGCGTGGTGGGTAAATCTGGCGATACGGTCATGACTGGTGCACTAGAAACCTTTGTGATGGATTTCGAACGGGCAGTAGAAGATTACCAAATCCCTGTTGGCGAACCGACAGGTAAGAAAGTAGCCATCATCGGATCTGGACCTTCTGGCATTAGTTGTGCTGAACAATTAGTAAAGAAAGGTCACAGCGCTACGATCTTTGAGGCTTTACCCAGTGCAGGCGGGTTGTTAACTTACGGCATACCTAACTTCAAGCTCCCCAAAGAAGTTGTTTTCACATCTATTCACGACTTGGAAAAGGCTGGAGTGAAGTTCGAATATGGTGTATTCATCGGCAAAGACAAAACCATCGAGGATCTCATCGCAGAGGGCTTCGACGCAGTCTTTATCGGTGTAGGTTCACAGATTGATGCCCCACTGAAAGCAGAAGGCGTAGATCTGACTGGGGTTCACTTGGCAACCGAATTCTTGATCCGCAGCAATGTCAGTGGAGATCTTTTGCCACATCAAATGAGAGATCCATTGGAAATCGGTGAAAAGGTCGTAGTTATTGGTGGTGGTGATACTGCATCAGACTCATTGCGCTCTGCATTACGCTTGGGAGCAAAAGAAGTGTCTTGCCTGTACCGACGAACGCTCAAAGAAATGCCCGGTGGGTCCAAGGACCGCAAACTGGCTATGGAAGAGGGTGCGCAGTACAAATTCCTAACCCAACCAATCAAATTCATCGCTGGTGACGATGGCAACCTCGCCGCGGTTGAATGTTTACAAATGGAGTTAGGCGAACCTGATGATTCCGGCCGACGTCGCCCTGTCAAGATCGAAGGGTCCAATTTTATCGTTGAAGCGAATACCGCTGTACTGGCGTTGGGCTATTGGCCCGATGAAACTATCGGCAAAACTACCCCTGGGCTTGAAACCCACAATTGGGGTTTGATCACTATCGATAAAGAGACTGGTGCTACTTCTGTTCCCGGTGTCTACTCTGGTGGCGATGCTGCTACCGGCCCAGATCTAGTCGTAACTGCCATGGTCGCCGGACGTAAAGCTGCCTGGGCAATCGACGAATACTTAAAAGTTTAGCAAAAAAAATACCATTCGCAAATAGCCGAAAGCTGCGATCAAGTGAAGATCGCAGCTTTTTTTAATGGATTTTTTCACCTGCGAGTATAAATAATGTTGTATTATCACATTTATGTAGTACTGCAGAGCTACACAAATGATCTCTAGTATCGTACAATAAGCAATATCTAGAACCCTTTTTCTCTTGAATTACCCTAACCTTGGAGAGAGTTTGAAATTTCCGCAGGCATACTTTTCATGGGCGCATTGGTCTGACATACATAAGTTCGTCAGGTTGGTATTACGCGCAGTCATCGTCATGGGTTTGCTCTATGTTTTTGCAGTTTCTGTCACCATTGCATTCGCAGCTGAAGATTCCCCCGCTCAAGAAACCCCATCCGAAACAATAACTGTGGATCCTTCTCCTCCCTCTGATGAGCACGCGGACCCTGATGCAGAAGTCTCAACCGAAGGGGAATTTCCTGCAACTGACGAAGCAGCTGAATCCGATACCGATCCAGCAACCACACCCGATGAAATCGAAACAACTCAAATCGATGTTGATCCCACAAGTGCCGAGGGTATTGTTCCCGAGGCTGACATTACAGAGGCCGTTGCACCTGATTCTGCTCCTGAAGTTGAAACTGAGATCGAGGAAGCTGATCCCGCAAAAGCAGCGACCGTCCCAGACCCATACTTCTACGTGCATGGCGACAAACACAGTTTCTTACCCAAGGGCGGCGATTGCTCTGGAACTGAGAACTGTCAGGTTTCCAGCACCCCCATCCAGGACGCGCTGAATGCTGTCTCTGGTGGCCTGGCCCCCGATGACAACACGATATATATCGAGGGCGGCATGTACGAGGAAGAGGTCAGCATCAACGAGATGAATGATCTCACCTTGC
>JADHTJ010000040.1 GCA_016785015.1 Anaerolineales bacterium | reverse complement strand
TTTACGCTTTATGACACAGAGCGACCGCATCAAAGCCTGGATTATCGGACACCAGCTGAGGTTCACTTCAGTTGTTAAGGAGCTGTTTTATCACCTTATTTTCCCCTTCCCGTGGTCTTGACTTTGGGGATAACCTTAACTCGCAAGTTTACTTTCAACGATGGCCAGTAAATACGTAATCCGTTGTGTGTTATTTGCCAATGATTGAGCTTATCAGGAGGAGATTGTAGTAATTGAGGGAACCAAGTCAGCGGAAACTGGATTGATCTGTCGTCATCTAGAATTAATTTGAGATTTGTTTTTGAAATTTCTAAATCGCTTGCAAGTGCTTGACGCAATTTTCCATAGGATAACATTCGCGAGTTTAACCAAAGGTATAAAAACCCTGCTAGTGCGATAAGCATCTCGATCACTTCCGAGAGGGTAATTACCAGCGTATCTAATTTCGAGTGAATGGGGATGAAGTCATTGAAAAGGTCAATGCCACCGATCGTGGTAATGATCAAAAACCAGAGTATCAAAATGGCTGGAACACTTGCAATTCGATAGGCATTCAATGAGAACAGCCAAATGCCGAAAATGCCTCCCAGCCCGAATGCCACGAAGAAGAATTCGGAGTTTCCTTGCAATCCCTTTAGATTGTGGATATTTATCTCTTGCTGCATGTTCACTTGCAGAATTGGTATTGGGGTGTTGAACCTAAAAAAAGTCTGCCCCCAAGATATTTCCTCCATCCCGATGAAGAGCATTCCTAATGAAAACAAAGTATAGATCCCGAAAATCATGATTCCCTCTTTTCGTTTCCAACTTTGCCATGCCAGGATCAGGCCTAAGATACCTGCAAAGAAATATCCAAAAAAGGTGATCAGTTCTACGGGGTAATTTTCTTCGACCATAAGCAGCGCGAAAGGGCGGGTGGAGGCTGGTAAAAATATTGCTATGTAGAGAATAATAATCAGGAGAGGCGAAAAAAATATTATCAATGATGTGGGCAAAGTAATATTGTAAAGAGATTTTGTTAGATTAAGGCGAAATCGAATTCTTTTTCGAAGATTTTCCATCAAGTACTCCATAAGTACGTGCGATCTGGTGGCAACCAAAAATTTTTAATTAGGATTTCATGGTACGCACACGTAGCCAGGTTTCCCTGGAATAGGGGGTCGGGGGCGAAGCCCCCCCTATTCCAGGGAGATTCTCTTTAGGTTGCGTAACATGAGTAATAATGCAGATAAAATCAACAATAGTGCCTTCATTCTAGAGTTTTGTACGGATTACTTTGACGACAATTCCGGATTCGGTAGGATCGACACAGCGAATGAATTCTGTAGTGACCCCGTTCTCGTTGAATACTTTTTCATAGGGCGTGTCTTTATATTGCCAGCCAAGAGTTTCCCCCGCGCTCAATGCATCAACAATGCCGCTAAGACTGTCCAGCAGCCAAGGGCAGATTCGCTCATTATCCTCTGGCAGCGAAAAACGCTGACCTTGTTGAAAACTTGATTCTCCATCGCCGCGGTACATCCAGGCACAAATGCCCTCTTTGACCACATCGGGGTATATAACTTTATCTCCACGCTGCTTAAGTTGACCGCCTTTACCTTCGTATATTTCTATCTCAATCGCGTAATCAGACATGTTGTTCTCCAATTTAGGTGAATCTTTTTTGGTACTCGAGGATTGCTGTTCTCGTATATGGATCGATGGCCATTTTCAAGGCCCGATCTAAATGAGCCCAAGTAAATTCGCTGGCTTCTTCGTTTAGTACGACAACTTCTGGCGAATTCGTTCTGCAACTAAAATCGAAAAAGACGAAATGCATGTTCTTCCAGAAAGCATCATCATAGAGGAAATCTTGGTAAAGTAAAAATTCGACATCGAATACATCCAAGTTGGTTTCCTCCTTGACCTCGCGGTTCAAAGCCTCTTCTATTGTTTCGCCTAATTCGATGTGACCCCCTGGCACGACATATTTTCCATGCCATTTATGAGATTTCATCAGAAATAGCCGCCCGTCTGGATCGAAGATCAATGCGCCAACGGTGGGATGTGGGTACTCTTGTTTCGTCATAGAATTACAGCGTTCCTTTTGGGAATTTGAAATAACTTTGTTTGTGGATGTCGAGAATTTCGACCGTGATCTGCAAGTTCAACCTCGCAGTTGATTCTACGAAATATGTCTCCAATTGTTCTAAACATTGTTCTCCAATTGCTGTCTTAACTTCAGGGGACCTGCCTTCGATGAAGCGAATTTCCAAATGAACGAAGGCGTTCGCTGGCTCGCCGTCGGCGATGTAGAAATCATCTAATCGATTGGCACGGCTTTTACAATTATCGATTGGGATTCGTGCAACTCCTCCAAGAATCTGATGAATCTTTGGAAACAGATTTGCAGAGTCGATCTGTGGGGTGATATTCCTTGTATATTCGAGACTAATTTGGGGCATTCGGCCTCCCGGCTTTCAACGATGGTTCACCAGAGCATGCCACTCTTCTATTGTGAGTGTTTCCGCCCGGCGTTGGGGATCGATGTTTGCATTCTCTAAAATTTGAACAGCTTTCTCTTTTGGCCAAGCCATCCCAGATGAGAGAGAGTTGCGCAGAGTTTTGCGTTTCTGACCAAAACCAGCTTTGGCGAGTGCAAAGAAGTCGGGGATTTTGGTTTGAGGAATCAACGGCTCCGGAAATAGTTCAATGCGCACCAAGGCAGAATCAACTTTGGGTGCAGGGTAAAAGGCTCCAGCAGGAATTTTGGCAACCACTTTAGGTTCGCCAAATACTTGCACGCTCAAGGCTAAAAGACTAAGTTTACCGGGCTCGGCGCATATGCGTATAGCCACTTCCTGCTGAACTGTCAGTACGATGCGTTGGGGTTTGATCTCTGCTTCGAGTAAATGGCGGATGATTGCGGATGTGATGTAGTAAGGTATATTGGCGACAACGCAATATTTGGATTTTGGCAATTGGAGATTGGAAAATAATTGATTGGGATTAATGTCAAGGATATCGCCATGGATGATCTCGACGTTCTTGAAGTTGGCTAATACTTCACGTAACGGTGGGATTAACTTATTGTCCAACTCGACGGCTATCACCCGTCCGGCTGCAGTCGCTAAATAACGTGTTAAGCCTCCCAACCCCGCGCCAATCTCTAGAACTACCTCGCCTACCGAAATTTCAGCAGCCTCTACCACCCGCCGTAAGCTGGAATCATCCACCAAAAAATTTTGCCCCAAGCTTTTTTTAGGGCGCAATCCATATGTACGCAATATTGAGGGGACGTTGAGAGAGGGGATAGAGTTCATAGCATCTCAGCAATTGCCAGATTATATCACCCGCAAAAGGTATAATTCTTTGCTGTAAATAGTAGGAGTGGTCAAAAAGATTGTGTTTTACAAAATTCAACGCACAAGTGTCATTCTGAACGTAGCGCAGCGGAATGAAGAATCCCTGAAACCAAGATATTAGCCTTAGCAAAGCCAGCTAACAGGGATTCCTCGCTTCGCTCGGAATGACAGTGAAAACCACGAAATTGACCACTCTCAAATAGCGCAACTAAAATAAATATCATGAACTCACACCTTCCCAAAATTCCAGTCCCCAAACCCATGCTGGGTATTGAGCCAGAATCATGGGCTTACCGAGCAATTACTATTCGGTTTGCCATTTATATTCAACAAATTCTAAAAGAAAACCATTTTTCGGATGAGATTGTCAATAAATTGTTGGCTTTGGAAGCTGAAATCCCAGAAGCTCCCATTCGATTTCTCCATGATCCTGGTGCACCAGATGAAGCGGACTGGAACCGCTTTATTGAACCCTATGCAGGTATGAACTGGTTGCAGCCGCCCTGGTTTTTCAGCGAGCATTATTTCTATCGACGTATCATGGAGGCTATCGGTTATTTCCAGAAAGGTGAAGGGAAAAATTCAGATCCTTTTGCGCAATCTAAACAGCGGGGCCTCGAATTTGGGATCTCCTCCATCGAGGAGATGGCTACCCAATTGTATGGCTGGATGGGTGGCGGTTTTCCCCAACGTGACATTTTGTTGTCTTTGATTCACCAGGATTTATGGGGAAATCAGGCGGATTATAGTCTCTGGCCTGCAGATGCTGGCTCCGGAGGTGGGGGAAAACCTGATCATGCCGAACCATCCCAAGCCAATGACTTTCTCTTAGTTGATGATTCATTTCATGTGGCTGATCATCTCTTGAAATTAGATGTAAACAACTCTAGAATCGATTTTTTGATCGATAATGCCGGCATGGAATTAGCCAGCGATTTGGTGCTGGTAGATTTTTTATTATCGTCTGGCGTAACTGCGCAAGTTCGCTTTCATCTCAAAACGCACCCAACCTTTGTCTCGGACGCGCTGCCTAAAGATGTGCTAGAAACGATAAGTTTCTTTCACTCTTCAGATGCCTCGTCTGTGATTTCTCTGGGAGAACGTTTGGAGACTCTCCTGTGTGACAATCGTCTGCTACTTCGTTCTGATTTCTTCTGGAATTCTCCCCTGGCAGGTTGGGAAATGTCCACAGAGGTATCTGAACAATTGTCAGAGTCGAATTTGGTGATCAGCAAAGGAGACGCCAATTACCGCCGCTTGTTGGGAGATCGCCATTGGCCTTTCACCACACCTTTCGCTGATATCGTGAGTTATTTCCCCGCACCACTGGTTGCACTGCGCACGCTCAAATCGGAATTAGCCAGTGGCTTGACCCCAGGAAAGGCTGAGATACTTTTTTCTGAAGATCCAGATTGGTTGGTCAACGGCCGTTGGGGCATAATCCAATTCTTTTCCCCGTAATCCATACTCCTTACTACATACTCCCTATTCTAATACCCACATGATGTTCGCCGGAACTGGTGTTAAAAAATAGACAGTTACATTTTGAGACCATGTAACCCAATCTGCATCGGTGTAACCTAAATCGACCCAATGACGGCCTGAAACTCCTGCCCCGATATCCTCGATGGTGGCAAATCCATACCCGGAGATAAATACCTGCTGCCCGCGCATCATATTGAACCAGGCGCGGATCACGCCGATCATGCCCTGTTGAAGCTGTTTTCCGCTGGCTGTTGTCGTATTGCAATAGTCTGGGACACCCAACCGGCAGGGGGAGTACGATGTGGCGTAGGCCTCAACTTTGCGCCAATATTCGATCGATGTACCGCCTACATTTTCTGTTCGCACAACAATCTTGGTGCCGTATCCTGAAATGCGCGCAACAGGCTCGCGTGCCACCCACTCATCCTCGACTTGCCTATCCACTTCTTGCCAACCATCGGAAGCTGGGTGTGCTTCATAAACCACGCGCACCCGTTGGGCGGTCAATCCGTATTCACCTGCCTGAACCACTGCCGTATTGTCGATTTCAAGGTCGGGGAGCGCTTGCTGGATGGCTCCAAAGGGCAGCGGCTCTTGCTCGAGCAGAACTTCCTCGCGCACGCGAACAACTTGGATATCACCATTTTCAGGCAGCTGCTCATTTTCGGGCGGGATGCTGTAATCTGATCCTTGCAGCGCAACACCCGAATCCGTTAGGGCTGCACCAACCGTAGGTCCGATTGCCCTAGTCTGGAAGGTTTCTGCCATCATGCGGACGGTCAACGCCTGGGAACGGATCAGATTTGCTTGAACTGGATCACCTTCGAGCGGCGTATCGGATGAGGGGTTGAGTTGATCGCTGTGATAAAGCGTGATGCCCTGTTCCCAAAGAGCTTCCCCTAATGTGGCTGCTGCCGATGCGAAATGATAATCCTGTCCCCCGTCATCGAGCGTGATTTGTGTTGCCCGGCGCACTTGCAAGCTGTGAGATGGAGCGGGAGAGAGAGCCTGATCTAATGCGATAGACACCCCATCAGCCAGGATGCGATCATCGGGGCTCAGCCCTATCCCAGCCTTGGCCAAAAGAATCACAGGTGTTCGTTCGGGAGTCAGCATTGAATATGTTTCCCCATCGGCGAAGATTTGTATCTGAGCAGCCTGCTCGATCACTATAGATGAATCCTTTCGCAGCCACGTTTTCAAGGTCGGATATACATAATCATATTCACCGAGTGGGATATCTGCGAGAGTTAATAGTCTCTCCACGGTTAGCGCATTGGTGACAAATTTCTGCTCTTCTCCGTTGATGATGATAATGATCTGTTTGCGCGTCAAGATGAGGGCAATCACAACCGTTAGTATGATTGCGGCAACGCCAATCACCGCCCAACGCCAGCGTTTTAGAAATGACATAAAAGGGATTCTATCAGATTAAATACAAATGCCCTTGGACAGGCACCCCGGCGGCACCCAGAAAATCCACCTTAGTGCTGCTTCCTTTCGGACCTGACACGGTTCAGTAGTTTCTGCCGCGCCGGACCCGTCCAAGGGCGTGGGTAGGTTACCTCAGGGGATTTGGATTGTCAACTATTTTTGGGACGAATCAGTGTGCCCACGAGGATGATTATTACGATGACAACCGCGCCAGCAATCAAACCAGGGAAGTGAGTCTGCGGAACATCTACATCTTCGGGGTATAGCGGCTTCGGTGTTGGAGTAATTTCATCAGTTTGATTTGCTAATTCCGCCAGGGCAGGTCCCGGAATGACCAGCAATATACTTAGCAAAATGATAGGGATAAGCCAGAAAAGGCGAGAGGGCTTCACAAATATGTCTCCTTGGATTCTTGATTGATACGGTTATTAAACCACATTAAATCTGTCACATGTTGTGGTATCATGGGGCGAATTTTCGAGACTTCAAAGATAGTTTTTAGACGGAGAACTCAAAGATGGCACTTTTACACAGTCGCTTGGCAAATACTGTTGTGATGTATATGATACTAATGTCCCTGTGGGGGTTTTGGCGCTTCTTTCGCAAACAAGGCATGGACAGCAGCTACTGGGGCGCGGTTGTGATTGCTGAAGTTTTGATTCTGATCCAAGGCGCCATTGGCGTATTTATGCGTATCAATGGAATTCTACCTGCTCGAGGGTGGTTCCACATCCTCTATGGGATTGTTGCCGCAATCGCTCTCCCGGGAGTTTATTTGTACACCAAGGGAAGTGAAGAACGCCGTGACATGCTCTTTTATGCGGCGATATTCTTATTTTTGATTGGAATTTCCCTGCGCGCAATGTCGACTGGCGGTCTTGGATAAATATTCATATTGAAGTCTACAACAAACTTTAGGAAGGATTATTGACATGAAAATATTAACTGATTGTGCTGCTGATTTAACCTGGGATGAAGCTGAAGATTTAGGTGTGACCGTTGCTCCCTTGTATATCCAATTCCCCGAAGGCGAAATGAACTCTGCGGATCTTTCCCCAGACGAGTTTTATGACCGTCTTCAAGGGATGTTGCCAAATATCCCAACTACGGCCCAACCTGCGCCCGGGATTTTTGAAAATCTATATCGCAAATTGGCTGAGGCTGGCGAAGAGATTCTTTCGATTCATATTTCATCGGGTTTGAGCGGAACAATCCAATCTGCTCAATTAGGGGCAAAGCAGGTCGCAAATACTGCTGTGACTGTCTTTGACAGCATGACCCTGTCGGGCGCACAGCGTTTCCAGGTTTTGACAGCTGCCCTGGCAAATAAAGCCGGATGGGCCAAAGAAGCCATCATAGAACGTTTAGAGCGCGTTCGTGAAAACACCGAGGTGATTTACACTTTGGATACATTGGAATACCTGGCTCACGGTGGGCGTATTGGACGTGTTCAAGCATTGGCCAGCTCGCTCTTAAATATCAAACCTGTTATTCGCGTGGACCGAAATGATGGAAAGTACAGCACCGTCAACAAGGGGCGTACTTTGAAGAAAACTATGACCATGATGGCAGATCACCTGGCTGAGATGTACCAAGATGACTCACCTGTTTGGGTGTCTGTGATGCATGGGCAAATGGCTGAAAAGGCCGAAGAGTTTACGCAGATGCTCAAAGAGCGACTTGATGTAGCCAAGATTGAAACCTTGCGCATTTCGCCAGTTTTGGGTGTACACACTGGTCCAGGTATTGTAGGAGCCACAGTTGTTCCCATGCGCCTGATGGCAGAATTTGCTTAGATCATAATGGTGGGTCGCACCTCAAAGGTGCAACCCACCTAAAATATCTGGGAGGGTTCATATGGAATTTGCCAAACGCATAGAGCATTTAAAGCCCGAGGGGGCTTATCAGGTATTAGCGCGTGCCCAAGCCTTGGAAGCTGAAGGTCGCGAGGTTGTCCATTTGGAAATTGGGCAGCCGGATTTCGAAACCTACGAGCATATTCGACAGGCTGGATCAGATGCTATCGAAAAGGGGATGACCCGTTACACACCTCCGGCGGGGTTGCCCTCGTTGAGGGAACTGATTGCCGAAGGAGCCGGTCTCCGTCTGGGTGTGACCGTCGATCCCGAAGAGGTGGTGGTCAGCCCGGGGGCTAAACCGAATCTCTTCTTCCCGACGTTAGCACTCATCGAAGATGGGGATGAAGTCATCTACCCCAACCCGGGATTTCCAACTTACGAGGCCATGATTGGCGTGGCAGGGGGAGTTCCTGTACCGGTATCTTTGCGCGAAGAGAACAGCTTTTCCTTCGATTTGAGCGTATTTGACGAACTGGTCAACGAGAAGACCAAGTTGATTATCCTCAATTCGCCCAGCAACCCTACGGGCGGTGTCATCCCTGCCAAAGATTTGGAGCATATCGCCAGTGCCGCGCAGCGTCATGATGCCTGGGTGCTCTCCGATGAGATTTACACCCGCATTGTTTATGATGGCTTGGAAGTCCCTTCAATCTATTCGCTGCCGGGAATGAAAGAGCGCACCATTATTATGGATGGCTTCTCGAAGACATATGCCATGACCGGTTGGCGGTTGGGTTACGGGATCATGCCTCGAGAGCTAGCCAAACGCGTGGGTCTGTTGCTCACCCATTCGGTAGGTTGTACCGCCCACTTCACTCAGTTTGCTGGCATCGAGGCGCTGACCGGCCCTCAAGAGCAAGTCGATGGCGTTGTCGCCGAATATCAAAATAGACGCGATGTTATCGTAGACGGCTTAAATGCTATTCCTGGTGTGATTTGCCAAAAACCACAGGGTGCATTCTACGTTTTTCCCAATGTCAAATCTTTTGGGAAGACAGCGGTTGATTTGGCCAACTATTTACTTGATGAAGCTGGTGTGGCGTTATTACCTGGTTCATCTTTTGGCGCTGGTGGAGAAGGGTATCTTCGTCTTTCGTACGCAAATTCAATCGAGAATATCCAACGCGCATTGGGACACATGGAAAGCGCATTGAGCCGTTTGAAGTGAATTGAGAAGTCACGCAACTGTTGGGTCATTTTTTGGTTTAATACGGTGGACAAGGAGATTTTATGCAATATCGACGATTAGGAAAAGCGGGGGTACAGGTTTCGGTGATTGGGTTAGGCACCAACCGTTTTGGTTCTGAAGTAGTTTCCCAAGATCAGGTAAATAATATTATTGACGCCGCTTTGGACGTGGGTATCAATTTCATTGACACTGCGGACGCATATACTAAAGGTGATTCGGAGAGAACTTTGGGAGTTGCCTTAAAAGGACGTTGGGATAAAGTTGTTCTAGCGACAAAATTTTATTTCCCTACTGGCGAGGGGCCCAATGATAAAGGCAATTCGCGCCATCATATCTTGAATGCGGTCGAAGCTAGTTTGCAGCGCCTGGATAGCGATCATATCGATTTGTATTATGTGCATCGATGGGACGCTGAAACACCCATCGAGGAGACTCTGCGAGCCCTGGATGATCTCATACGTCAGGGCAAGGTGCGCTATTTGGGCGCGTCGAACTTCGCTTCCTGGCAGTTGGCGCATTCGAACCTGTTGGCTGAAATCAGCGGTTGGACTCAGTTTGTAGCTTTGCAATCCCACTATCATTTATTGGAACGAGATGTTGAGAGGGAAGTTCGTCCTTATTGTGATCAATTTGAAGTTGGATTTATCCCTTACTTCCCCCTGGCGGGCGGTTTTTTGACTGGCAAATACAAACGAAGGGAGCAGGCTCCTGTGGGATCTCGAGGAGAGTCCAGCCCATATGTGCAGAAATATATGACAGACTCAAGCTACGATATTGTTGAAAATCTCGAAGTCTGGGCGAAGGACCACGATCGCAATTTGTACGAATTGGCAGAAGCATGGCTGATGGCACAGCCTTCGGTCTGTTCAGTTATCTCAGGCGCGACCAAAGTTGAACACGTGTTCAGCAATGCCAAAGCTGCTGATTGGTCTTTGAGCGAATCTGATCTTGAAGAAATCGAGGCGATCATAACGCCAGAAAAAAAGTAAAAATACCCTCAGGAGGAATCATGTCATCTATTGCTATTGTTACCGACACCGATTGCAGCTTGCCTTTCGAGCTTTCTGACAAGTTCAATATCCGGCAGGTGCCCATCAATATCCTATTTGGGGAAGAATCGTTCAGGACTGAGTTTGATATAAATGATGTTCAGCTGTTCGAGCGAATCGATCGCGATGGGGCTTTGCCAACAACATCAGCTCCTTCACCAGGGCAGTTCTCTGAAGCATATAAAGCAGCCTTCGATGCTGGCGCTGACGAGGTGATCTGTTTCACCGTCAGTGGTGAGGTTAGCGCGACGTATGATGCCGCGGTCAATGCCAAGGAGTTAGTGCCCGGTAAAACCATCAATGTGGTTGATACTCGCAGTCTTAGTCTAGGCCAGGGTTTCCAGGTATTAGAAGCAGCCGAGTTAGGTCAGGCCGGCAAAAGCAGAGATGAGATTATTGCTGCAGCCAAAAGCATGGAAGAACGCTCGCATTTCTTTGCGGCACTATCTACATTGAAGTATCTGGCAATGAGTGGCCGTGTTGGACATCTGGCCGCGGGCATGGCTAATCTTCTCAATATCAAGCCCATCCTGACAATCCAAGATGGCAAGTTGGATATGCTCGAGAAGATCCGTACAAAGAGCAAGGCCTGGGCGCGTTTGCTCGAACTGACTGCTGCAGCGATTGGAGACAAAGAGGTCGAACGCATGGGCATCGTCCATGTGGCGGCTGTTGAACAGGCCATGGAATTCGAAGCGCTGTTGCGCGAGCATGTCACTTGCCCTGAGGAAATCCTGATCGCTGATCTAACCGCTGGCTTGGCCGTACACTCCGGCGCCGGGATGGTCGGTGTGGGGTTTGTTTTGGCAGAGTGACCTGTGAGCAGTAGACGGTGAATAGTCCGTCTGAATTCAAAATAATAGTTTTGATCCGACCATTGGTCGGGATTGTCATTGCCTTACCAACCTCGTTATGCTATGATGAAACGCGCCAATAAGAAGGAGAATGACAATGAAACTAACTGAGCTTTGGGCCACTAAAGGAAAACCAACTTTTTCGTTCGAATTGTTTCCTGCACGCACTGAAAAGGCAGCCGCAAATCTTGATAAAGCCATCGAAAAGCTGGCTGCACTGGAGCCGGATTTCGTCTCGGTGACCTTCGGGGCTGGGGGTTCAACGCGCGAAGGATCATACCAACTCGTAGAAAAACTGAAGAATGAGAAAGGGCTGGAGGTACTGACATATTTCACCTGTTATGGCCTAAGCCCAGATGCAATCATCAGTGTTTTAGATGATTATCAGGCTTTGGAAATCGAGAATGTGTTAGCAGCCCGTGGAGATGAACCCCGCGAAGGGGATTTTGAACCTCATCCCGAGAGCCTACCCTATGCATCAGATTTGATTGCCTTTATCCGGCCAAAGTATGACTTTTGCTTGGGGGCAGCAGCATATCCCGAAGGACATATCGAGGCTATCAGTCTTGAAAAAGATCTTGAATTCTTAAAATTGAAGGTCGATTTGGGAGCAGATTTCATCATCACAAATTATTGTTATGATAATCGATACTTCTTTGAATTTAGCGAACGTTGCCGCGCTATTGGAATTGATGTTCCAATTTTGCCGGGCGTGATGCCCATTTACAGTATTAAGATGATGAATATTCTGGCTGGAATTTGTGGTGCCACGATAACCGAAGAATTAAATGATGGCATTGCTGCTTTGCCCGAAGGTAATACAGAAGCCTTAGCTGATTTCGGCATCGAATTTGCTGTCAGACAATGTACTGAATTGCTTGAAGCTGGTGTGCCAGGAATCCATATCTACACCATGGACCGCAGCAAGGCTTCAGTGGGGATTGTCACTCAACTGAAAGAAAAGGGTTTGTTGTAGCCTTAAATAATCTATTGCGAATAAAAAAACACCCTGCGAATGCGGGGTGTTTTTGCTGGGGGCCAGGGATTTGAACCCCGACTTACGGTTCCAGAGACCGCTGTCCTACCATTAGACGAGCCCCCACTGCGGAGCGGATTTTACCATTGGCGGACTAGTTCGTCAATTTTCATTACCCAAATTCTCTAGTATTGCTATCGCTTTGTCAATGCGCTCGAGCACTTTCTCTCGTCCAACGATAGTCATTGTCTCAAAGATAGGCGGACTGACCTTTTGAGCTGTGATCGCGTTGCGCAAAAACCCAAAGATATGCCCCGCCTTCAAGCCAAGTTCAACCGCCTGGTCACGAAGAGGCTGGTTGGCTGTTTCTTCACTGAAATCGGGCAATGAAGCAATCAGTTCACGAATACACCCGGCCATTGCCAGGGATTCTCCGGAGGTCATTTTCTTGCCGATCAGCGATTCTGGCTCGGGGTGGATTGCCTCTTTGAAGAAAAACCCTGCCTTCTCAGGCGCTTCATCGAGTATTGCTAGCCGAATTTGTAAAACCTCTGCGATCTGTTCGAGCTTTTCTTGATCATCAACTTGGTAACCATCTTTTTCGAAGAAGGGCCTGATCAAATTGGCCAAATCTGCGGAATCCATCTCGCGGATGTGTAAACCGTTGAAGTGATCTAATTTGCTAAAGTTGATCGCCGCTGGTGATGGATTAAGCTTTTCCAGGCTAAATTTTTCAATCAAATCATCGAGTGTGAAGAATTCAGTCTTATCGTCATAGCTCCACCCAATTAGTGCCATCCAATTGACCACTGCTTGTGGTAAATATCCCATGCCTTCGAAATCACCAAGAAAGATGGATTTACCCTCTTTTTGCAGCGCTTCTGTATCGCGCTTGCTCATCTTGCCTTTGCCATCGGGCTTGAGGAAGATTGAAGGATGAACCCATATAGGCTGGTCCCACCCAAAGGCATTGTAAATATGTCCGTGCAGTGGGAAAGTTGGCAGCCACTCCGAAGTGCGGATAACGTGCGAGATTTCCATTAAATGATCATCGATCACCACAGCAAGATGGTAGACGGGCAACCCATTTGATTTGACTAGGATGTAATCGTCCAGAGTGCTGTTTTCGACCGTGATATCCCCGCGGATTGCATCTGTCACGGTGATGCTGCCCTCAATGGGCATTTTGAACCGTATCACATGATCATCGCCCGATGATATTCGAGCATCGGCGTCCGCCAAGAGTTGATCCCTGTCTGGACAAACATCTCGATGTTTATGTCTTTCTCCAGGCGCATCCCCTTCATCAATTTTTGGTGAATCACAGAAACAATAATAAGCATGTCCACTTTCGATAAGTTGGCGGGCATATTTCGCGTATAGATTCCTGCGTTCGGTTTGGCGATAAGGTCCAAAAGGTCCACCGATATCAGGGCCTTCATCCCATTCTAAGCCCAGCCAGCGCAGGCCGTTCATGAGTTCTTCTTCAGCGCCAGGGACATAACGTTTCTGGTCGGTATCTTCGATGCGCAGGATGAACTGACCACCTGTCTGACGGGCGAGAAGATAATTGTACAGGGCGGTACGCCCACTCCCCAGGTGGGTTCTGCCAGTAGGGGAAGGGGCGAAGCGTACGCGTGCAGGTTGGGATGATGAGGGCATATTAATCCTAAGAAAAATTTATTCATGTTCCTACGCGGAACATGGGAACTAAATTGGTTGATTTAAATGTGAGATTTTATCAGAAATCGAGGGCTTTGTGACGCAGGATTACGCTTTCAACCAAACCTATACCCAACAGTGTAGATAAAAGCGAACTTCCCCCATAACTGACAAATGGCAACGGTAAACCAGTAACTGGTAACAGTTGTAAATTCATGCCAATATTGACAAGCGCCTGGAAAGTCAGGACGGTTGCGACCCCGTAAGCAATCAGTGCCCCAAATGAATCGCTAGCCAATCTGGCTGCACGCAGACAGCGTAAAATGATGAAGACTAATAATGCCATCACAACAATCGTGCCGACAAAGCCGAATTCTTCTGCCAGGGCAGAGAAGATGAAATCGGAGTGACGCACTTTGAGAAAGCGTAACTGTACCTGTGTGCCACTTTCATACCCTTTGCCAAACCAGCCCCCTGAACCGATGCTAACCAAAGCTTGCTGTACATTATAGATCGCTCCATGGCGGGCATTGGGGTCAGGAAAAAGGAAGTTAATGATTCGTTCGACCTGATAGGATTGGATCAGACCCCCTTCTCTTTCTGGATTGTAGGTGAGTAACATCAGGGGCAAGGAAATGCCCAAAAAGAGAACCCCCGCACCCCCAGCAATGATCACATGCTTTACATCCAGACCCGATGCCCAAACTAGTGAAAACCAAATCACAAAGATCACAATCGAAGTGCTTAAGTCGGGTTGCAGTATGATCCACATTGCCAGCCCGATTGTCAAGAGCAAGCTGCGTGCCACCCAACGGATATCGTGAATTTTCCCCATGTGACGGGAGAGAAAGTCAGCCAATACCAGGATGATAACAATTTTGGCAAGTTCTGAAGGTTGTATCAGAATTGGCCCTAAAACGAACCAACGTGCTGAACCGAAGAGCGCGCCGCCAAAGAAAACTAGAATAACCAAAACAATGATGGTTCCCAAATACAGAGGTCGGCTAAGTGCAGCCAGAATCTTGTAATCGATAGCGGCAATGACGACAATGACCACAAAACCAGTCACAGCAAAGATGATCTGCTTCTGAACGGTATTTGCCTCTATTAACTCAATATTTCCGGCGATTGCCGAGCGGATCATGATTATGCCAAACAAGGTCAGTAAGGCTACCGCTCCCAACAGCCAGAAATCAAAATGACGCCAGGATGTATTTTGCATGGTTTTACTTACAAACTGTCATTGCGAGAAGTGCTTCTAACGACGAAGCAATCTTCTCTGAAAAGCATGAGATTGCTTCGCTGCGTTCGCAATGACAATGTTTAGCGTTTTTTCTTGGGTCCCAAGACTGGAATATCTGCGATGAGGCGCTGCTCGCGGCCATCTTTGTTGAGCTCAATGCTGACCGTGTCGGGTTCGATTTCAATGTGACGGGAGATGACTTCAATAATCTCGTCTTTCATTTTCTCTAAAACAGTGCTGGAGAGATTGGTACGATCATGGATTAGCACCAGTTGCAGCCGTTCTTTGGCCTGATAAGCGCTCTTGCGTTTGCGTCCTGTGAGGCGTCCGATGAAATCACTCATTTTTGCTGCCTCCTCCGGTGAAGAGTTTCTTGAGGAATCCCGCCTGTATTGTAAGATCCATAAATGGCACTTCTTCCCCCAACATTCGCCGAGAAATATTCTGCATTGCTTCCCCAGCACGGGATTTTCCATCCAACGTAATTGGAGTGCCTCGATTGGTACTGATGATTACATTTTCATCTTCAGGGATAATACCGATCAGGTCGATGGCTAATAAATCAACGATATCTTCGGTGCCGATCATATCGCCTCGTTGAACCATTTGCATATCAATGCGGTTGATGATAAGTTGAGCAGGGCCTTTTTGTTCGGCTTCTACAATTCCAATGATACGATCAGCGTCTCGTACGGCTGAGACCTCGGGGTTGGTGACCACAAAGACGCTGTCTGCTGGAGCAATGGCATTACGAAAACCGCGCTCGATACCTGCAGGAGAGTCAATGATTACCCAATCATGTTCAGGCCGCAACTCATCACAAACCCGCACCATGTCACTGGGAGATACGGCAGTTTTGTCACGTGTTTGCGCAGCGGGAATAAGGAAGAGTCCTTCAGTGCGTTTATCCCGGATCATCGCCTGACGCAATCGGCAGCGCCCTTCAACCACATCTACGAGATCATAAACAATACGATTTTCCAGACCCATAACGACGTCCAGATTACGCAAACCAATATCAGCGTCGATACAAACCACTTTTTGTCCCATGGATGCCAGAGCGGTACCCAAATTTGCAGTGATCGTGGTTTTTCCTACACCACCTTTTCCTGATGTGATAGTGATTACTTTAGCAGCCATCTTGTTGTCCTAACTCATCTTTGATAATTGCCAGCTTTTTGCCGGATGAATTTTTCTATTTGTGGAATTCCCATCCCTCAGCAATGACTTCGCCATCTTTGATGCTGGCAACCTCAGGGGGGGGAGTTCCTTTTTGTGGGGGGGTGATACTGATTTCCTCGGAGATTCTCAATTGCGTTGGGGTGAGTTCCAGCGCACAGACGATGGCGTTTTCATCTCCGGAAGCTCCTGCATGAACCGTACCTCGCAAGCGTCCCCAAACAATAATATCACCACCAGCAATAATCTCTGCTCCCGGGTTGACATCACCGACGATTATTACATGTCCGGGGTAGGAAATGCTATTTCCTGATCGTAAAGTGCGTTTGACAAGCATCGCTTCGTCACCACCGATACTGGTGTCGAATGCACTAC
The DNA here is from genome assembly GCA_016785015.1 of Anaerolineales bacterium. Classification (GTDB taxonomy): domain Bacteria; phylum Chloroflexota; class Anaerolineae; order Anaerolineales; family UBA11858; genus NIOZ-UU35. The sequence goes on along the minus strand of JADHTJ010000040.1, from coordinate 16,024 downwards.
CAGAGCGTTCTGCAATTGGCTTTGCCAGATGGGTTTCCAGCCCCAATGTTTGAGCGAGCTCATTGGTTTGTGCTGATTTGCTGATCACCGCCCGCAGCATGACACCCTGTTCAGAGATTTTATCCCGCAAGCTGCCTAATTCAGCGGCTTTGAGGGAATGCTCACCAACATCGATGCTGATATTGGCGCCGCGGAAAAAATCTTCTTGCTCACTCATCTGGGTGAGTAAAGCCTGGCGAAAATCGGCCCAATCCCCATCACCGACGGTGATCAATAGGCCATCATGAATGCCCTTAATTTCGAACTGGCTGGCCATTAGGACTCCGAAATCTGATCAGTAAATGAATGAAGTGATTATAGCATGAAGCACTTATTGATTGCCCAGTGCCACATCTATAGATTTCAATTCAAAATAGGCTTCAATAACCCTACGAACGATTGGGCCTGCAACACTGGCTCCCTCACCCCCGTTATAAACAAATGCCACGACAGCGATCTCAGGGTTTTCGTAGGGTGCATATGCCACTGTCCAGGCATGTGTTGGCCAATCACCGGGCTTGCATAAATTCTTTTCAGCAGCGAACTCATCGCAATATTCGGCTGTACCAGTCTTCCCAGCCGCGGCGATATCGACATTTTGGAAACCAACCGCTTCGATTGATAATGTGCCTTGAGTGACTGCCAGACGCATGCCTTCTTGTATTTTTTGAATGACCCATGGTTCAACGATTATTTTTTCGCCAGTGAGTTTGGCTTCACAACCACCAGCGGCGGTGGGCTCATTGTAGACATCAATGACTGGATCTTGGGTGATATCCCATTTCAGATCCGGCTCGAAACTTTGGACGATATTGCCTTCTGAGTCGACGATCTCTCGGACCAAGGTGGGACGCATCACTTTGCCATCATTAGCGATAGTCGCTGCGGACATAAGCACTTGAAGCGGTGTGGCAATCACAAAGCCCTGGCCCACACTGGAGATATATGTATCACCAATGGCCCAGTTTTCTCCGTGATTAATACGTTTCCAGGTCGGGTCAGGGATTGTTCCGTCAGCCTCGTCGGGCAATTCAATCCCTGGGAGCTCGCCATAGCCGATGGCGTGAGCGTATGTCCCCAGTCGGCAGATGCCTAACCCTTCAGGAATTTCATCCTTATAACCCCCGCCCAGCTTGTAGAAATAGACGTTGCTTGAGTTGGAAATGCCCCCCAAGAAATCTAACTGTCCAAATCCTGCACGGTTCCAGTCAACGAACTCGCGTTCGTAGCCGGGATCGTTGGGCGTATATTTTTCTGTGATGGTGATCAAACCCGGTGTATCAATGATTTGTTCAGGAGTGACAATGCCCTCGTTCAACGCCCCTACGGCAGTAGAAATCTTGAATACAGAACCCGCAGGGAGTTCGGCTCCGACAGCGTGGTTGAGTAGAGGGTCACGCACATCGGCTAATAATTGATTGTAATAATAAGCTGGGATGACGCGCGCCATGCGATTGTTCTCATAGGTTGGGAAAGAAACCATGGACATAATTTCTCCCGTTTGCGGATTCATGGCAATGGCGACACCACTGGTGATACGCAGCTCGGCAAAATATGCATTCCATCCACCGATCTCTCCCAACAAGATGCCCTCTGTGGCATCCTGCAAACGGGTATCGATGGTCAGGGAGATATTTTGCCCAGGTATAGGGGCAATCGGGGGGTGGATATCACGCACAATCTGGCCAGCAACATCGACTTCCACGACGCGTTTCCCAGGCTTGCCGCGCAGTACTGCTTCGAAGTAACGCTCAACGCCAGCATAACCGATCTTATCTCGGTTTGGGATGAAGCCTCGATCCCGGTAGTAGCCTTCTTCGAACTGCGAAATTGGTCCCAAAAAGCCAATGATTGAGGCTGTCAGTGAACCTGTGGGGTAATCTCGAATAGGTTCGATTTCAACTTCCACCCCATGCCAGTCCACCGCTTTTTCTTGGATGATCATCGCGGTTGTTCGGTCGATATTGCATTTGACTTTCACCGTCCGGAATGGGGCACTAGTGATCCCATAATCCGCAATTTGGGTGATACCATGCTCGGAGACACAGGGTACATAGGGGGTTTCTGGGCTTACTTCCCCAGAGTTCACTGGAATATCAATGATTTCGGCAAGCTGACGGTAAATTTCTTGAATTTCCCCTGGATCATCAGGTAAATTTGCTGGCAGGATGACCACATCATAGGAGGCAACGTTATTGGCTAAAATAATGCCGTTGCGATCATAGATCACCCCGCGTAGCGTTGAGATACTGATCTCACTGATGCGGTTTTCTTCCGCTAGGGATATAAATTCGTCAAATCCCAACACTTGTAAGCTAAAAAGTCTCGCGATATAGAATGCGAAAATGAGCGCAATTACAATAATAAAGGCTAGAATGCGCCAGCCAGCAATTTGGTTTTTGAGAACTCCAGACTCATTCATATTTGAATTTCTTCGGGATGCATCCAATTTGCAAAATCTCTGATAATGGCATACACGGGTGCGGCGAGAAGAATATTTAGAAATAAACTTGGCAATGTAATCAGTTGTAATGTATCCTGCCAGGGAAGCGCAGTGCCGCCAATAGATAACATTAAGGCGGATAATGCATGACTGAAGAGCGTTCCGATCAGGGTAACGACAAACATGGCCAAAATTGGTAACTGCCAAATCCGCTGACGAATGATAAGCGCCAAAGCAGTTATGCCCAAATAGCTGACTATTGGGATAGCAATGTGCATTGCGGAAACCCAGCCAACCATAAGCCCTCCTAGTATGCTCCACTGCCAGGCAGTTTTTACATTTTCCTGTAGAGCCCATGCAATGATCACTAGAAGTACGATATCCGCATAGCCATAGAGTAAAGGCACATAGCTGACGATTGAAGTTTGAAAAATCACCAGCAATGTGAAAATTGGGATGGCAGCTAAAGTCGGTAACATTTGAACACCAAGCTTATCACAGATAAGTTAATGATAGATGGGTGGAGAGCTTTGATTACTCTTAATGGCTATGGAGCGCTGGGGGTGGGGACGAGTGGGGATATATCTATCGGTTGGAAATTCGCGATGACCAGCACGATTTCCAGGTTGGTGAAATCTACCACTGGCTGCATGGACGCGCTTTGGAAGAGGTCATAATCCTGACTGCGGACGCCCGTCACTTGGCCGATGAGAATGTTTGGGGGGTAGTTTCCACCCAAGCCAGAAGTCAACACCAAATCCCCTGGGCCGATGGTGATATCTTGGGGAATCATATCCAGGCCAATATCCGCGGTGATGGAACCTGAAAGGATTGCCTCAGCGCGGGTCGGCTCTAGGCGAACATTTACTGTTACCGAGGGGTCTGTAATTAATTGAACCAGTGCGGCAGATGCAGTCACTTGAGAAATGCGTCCAACTAGACCTTGTTGAGTCACCACGGGCATGCCACGTCGCAGGCCGTCATCTGAACCGCGGTTGATGTGGATGTATTTCAAAAATGGACTCGGATCTCGACCAATAACGCTGGCTCCCACATATTGATATTCGGGGTACGCTCGGGCGAAATCTAGCAATGCAGAAAGGATGCGGTATTCTCCTAACTGCTGCTGCAATTCGATAATTTGAGTCCTTAGGTGGGCGAGTTCAGCCTCGAATGCTGCATTCTCTTGGGTCAAAACAGCAACATCGCGCGGGTTGGTCAAAAAAACCTGAATTGCCTGCACACGCCCTGATACCCAGGTTTGCAGCGTTATCACAGGAGAAAGCGCTACTCTGGAAAGTGGAGTTAGAAAGCCACCCAGCGCTAACACCACTACGCCAATGGCGACTAAAAACAACGTGATGCCCTGCCAAGGTATGGGTGATCTGGAATTCATTTGTTTACCGATATTCCGACTACATTGCGACGGCTAAGATATGAAAAATAATTGCAATGCCCGCTGTTAACCCCTGTCGGTACGACCCAATCCGATGAAGAGAGATTTCCACGTGTCAATATTTTCGAGAGCGATGCCTGCACCTCGCGCAACACAGCTCATGGGGTCTTCTGCAACCCAGGCACGGATGTTGAGTTCATTGGTCAAGCGTTCGTCCAAGCCTTGAAGCAAGCTGCCCCCACCAGCCATGCAGATGCCCATATCCATCAGGTCGGCGACAATTTCGGGTGGGGCTTCATCTAAAGCATCTTTGATCGTATCGATGATGATTTGTACAGAACTGGCCATAGCCTCGCGCAATTCGACAGAAGATACCTCGATGGCCTCTGGTAAACCACTCAGGAGATTACGTCCGCGTAGACGGGTAGTTTTCTCTTGTGGAAGGTGATATGCCGAACCAATAGCCATTTTGGCATGTTCAGCCATGCGCTGCCCAATGAGTAAGTTGTATTTGTTGCGCACGTATTGGATGATGTCTTCGTCCATTTCGTCGCCCGCAACTCTTAGGGAGCGAGAAACGACGACACCCTTCATCGAAAGGATAGCCACATCCGAAGTGCCGCCACCAATATCGACGACCATACTGCCTTGAATATCACTAATTGGCAGACCAGCACCGAGCCCCGCGGCAACGGGCTCTTCGATCAAATAAACCTCGCGCGCGCCCGCAGACATGGCTGCATCATAGACAGCGCGTTTTTCTACCTTGGTTACTCCTGCAGGGATTCCAATCACCACGCGTGGCCGGGGGACTGGCACAATACTCTGTTGGTGAACTTTACCAATAAAATATTCCAGCATTGCCTGGGTAATCTCAAATTCTGAAATTACACCATCGCGTACCGGCCTAACAGTAAGAACGTGGGCTGGCGTGCGGCCTACCATGGCTTTCGCCTCTGCGCCGATGGCAAGAGGCACACGAGTGCGTTTTTCTATTGCGACCCAAGAAGGCTCGCTGATGACAATGCCTTTCCCGCTCACAAAAACCATGGTGTTTGCGGTACCGAGGTCGATGCCGATATCTAATGAGAAAAAACCTAGCAGCCAATTGAGGGGGTTAAATGCCAACTCGTACTCCTTAATTTCAAGTTTTTGCAACGTGTTTCACGTTTAGCAAAATCCAGGTGGATTATACCAAGGTTTATCATTTTTCCCCTAACCCTAAATGAGAACTTGAGCAGTATGGTTATTGCGCATAGCCCCATATTAGATTTCCAAACTCTCATTTGACGTCGCGAAATCTCTCATGTACACTGACAAGGGAGGTGGTTCTGGCCCATGCTGAGTCGTCAAAACTTGAGTATTGCGGCGCTGGCGGCTGCAACATTGCTTTTCGAAAGTACGCTCACCAGGTTATTGGCTGTTGCGCAGTTTTACCATTTTTCTTTCCTAGTGGTCAGTCTGGCACTGCTTGGTTTTGGAGCTAGTGGTACTTTGCTAAGCGTATTCCCGCGACTTCGAGCAGTTCCCATTGAACGATTATTGACGTCATCGGGAATTGGTTTTTCCATTGGCGTTGGCATTGCCTATGCGGGTGTGAATTGGCTGCCTTTTGACTCTTACAGCATTGCCTGGGAACGGCGGCAGCTTTTTTACTTCTTGCTTTATTATCTGGCGTTGACTATCCCATTTCTGATCAGTGGCTTGGGAATTGGGGGTGCCCTGGCACTTACCAAGGGCAAATCTCACTTTACTTATGCTGCAAATTTACTTGGATCAGCTTTGGGAGCCTTGCTCGCACCCTTGATGCTTTCAATGGCTGGTGTGCCTGGTGCGGTTTTGATGAGCTCCCTGATAGGTGTCGTATCTACAATCATTATATTGAGAAATTCGGAATCCCAGAGATTTGTAAGGAGTCGAGTGGCGTTGATCTCATTTTTGGGTATCGGCTTGCTTTCTTTTGGCGGGCTGGTTGCTGCGAATTGGGGAATGATCTCGCCCCTAGGGATGGAAATTTCGCCTTATAAGGGCCTGTCATATGCCCATCAATATCCTGGTTCGCGCCGAATCTTTGGTCAATGGAATGCCATATCTCGCATAGATGTTATAGAGAATGCCGGCACGCGGCGCCTTCCAGGATTGAGTTATCAATACCTCGAGAATCCACCTCCTCAACTGGGCTTATCAATCGATGCAGACGCCCTGCAACCCATCACCTTGACTACACCTGAATCCTTTTATGCCGCTCCCTGGCTGCCCGAGGCCCTGGCCTTCTCACTGAAACCAGGTGCTGAAGCGCTCATTATTGAGCCTGGGGGTGGTTTAGGGGTTCTTCAAGCTCTAGCTGGTGACGCCGATGATATTGTCGCGATAATTGAAGATCAGTCTATTCAACAGACGGTAGCGCGCACTGCACAAGAGTTCGATATCTATTCTCGTGCCGAGGTTCGAGTGATATCAGAACCTGGCCGAGTTTACTTATACCGAGATAACGAATCATTCGATGTTGTTTTCTTCCCCCTAACAGACGACTTTCGACCGGTCACTAGCGGTGCTTACAGTCTAGGAGAGGATTACATGCTCACTGTCGAAGCTTTTGAGGATGCGATTGAACGCTTATCTCCTGGTGGAGTGTTGGTGATCTCGCGTTGGTTACAAAGTACGCCCAGCGAGAGTCTGCGACTGATTGCCACATTGGTAGAGTCATTGGACTCTCGGATGAATGCCTCACCAGATGAATTGTTAATTGCTTATCGGGGTATCCAATCTATTAGCATAATAGTTAAACCCGATGGTTGGAAATCTGATGAGTTATCTGTTGCGCGTGACTTCATCGAGAGCCGTCGCTTTGATTGGGTTTGGGCTCCAGGAATTCAGAAAGAGCAAGTCAACCGTTTCAATAAACTTCCAGAGCCTGTTTACTACCAGGGAGTCAGGGATTTGCTGTCCTCTGAGAGAAGCGATTTTTATGCTTCCTATCCATATGACATCCAGCCCACGACTGATAACCAGCCCTTCTTTTTTCATTTCTTTACTTGGGCGCAAACCCCTGAAGTATTGAATACCATAGGAATGACTTGGCAACCCTTCGGCGGGAGTGGCTATCTAGTGTTACTTGCTTTGTTGGTATTAGTGGTGCTATTAAGTGGAGTTCTGATTTTGTCGCCAATAATACTGCAAAATCGTTTCTCATCTCAGAAGAGTAATTTCTCTGGTGGCGTATTTGCCTATTTTGCACTTATTGGGATAGCCTTTCTCTTTGTTGAAATTCCTCTTATCCAACAATGGATCTTGCTGTTGGGACAGCCGATCTATGCTTTCACAACGGTTGTTGGAATTTTGTTGCTATCGTCTGGGTTGGGGAGTACGATGGTCCGAGCAAGACGGCTTCCAAAACAAAGCATATTTGGCGTATTGGTATTGCTTGCATTTATCATTCCCTTAGGAATGCCTTATTGGATACATATATTTCTGGGTTGGCCACTTTGGGCTCGATTGACAGCATCCCTGATTGGTTTGGCTCCCTTGGGATTTTTAATGGGTCTACCTTTCCCTTTGGGATTATCCTGGCTTGAACGACAAGCCCCACATTTGACCCCTTGGGCTTGGGCGATTAATGGATGTGCCTCGGTGATAGCCTCCGTAATTGCCGCGATAATCACTCTGAGTTATGGTTTTAGTTTGGTCATGATGTTAGGCGCTGGTGCTTATTTGGGGGCATACCTAATGCTGAGATACAATATATCTTTGCTTACAAAATAGGTAGTCACCCGATAAAGTGTTGTTGCCCGAAAACCAGAGCCAAATTTCACCGCAAAGCCGCACACTATGTGGCCCTATGGGCAGGACGCAAAGTTTACTCTCATTTTGTCTTTTTCTTAGCGCACTTGGCGTCTTCGCGGTTCAAATCAGTCTTTTTCAATGCGGCAAAACTCAAGAGGGAGACCACCACAAAATAGAACTCGAGTTTAATATTTCATCGAATTGGAGATCACCATGAGCTATGGTTATGCTGGTAAAGTACTAAGAGTAAATCTTACTGATAAGAATATTATTGAAGAGTCTATCGAAAAGTATTCCCATTGGATTGGGGGTAGATGTCTGGCCACTTTAATCCTATCCCAAATTCCATCATTATCATCTGAAGAACCTGGCGATCAACCATTAGTGGTGTCCGTAGGTCCCCTGGTTGGGACTGGGATTCCATTAGGCGTACGCACTTCGGTAGCCGCACGCAGTCAGATTTCGGGTGGTGTATTTTATTCCAATGTTGGGGGTGATTTTGGAACCCGAATGAAGATGGCAGGATACGATGCTGTCGTGGTGGAGGGCAAGAGCGAATCTCCCGTTTATCTATTCCTTAAAGGGGCAACAGCGGAACTAATATCAGCCGAATATCTTTGGGGATTAAGGATCTCGGATCTTCAACAGTCTCTCTATGAGAAATATACCGATAATGATCTGAGCTTTATTGGCATCGGACCAGCTGGAGAACGAGGCGCGACGATTTCCTGTCTGATGGTCGATCAGGCCCACGCGGCGGGCTGGGGGGGCAGTGGAGCTATCTTGGGGGCAAAGGGATTAAAGGCTATTGTGGCAATGGGAGATCGACAACTACCTGTGTTTGACTCTGAAGGTTTAGCCCAGAAGTCTCAACAATTGATTTGGCGCATGAACAACAGCGAGGCATTGATGACTCTGACGCGTTTAGGAACCCACGGTATGGTAGCGGCAGGTGGCCATAATAAAAAGGTCCCCACGAGTGTCAATAATCTCAAGGATGAGTTTTTGCCGTCCGATGAAAACTTGCCTCTCCGGGAAGAAACCTATCGACCCTGGGAGGTTGCCAGGTCTGGCTGTATCGGGTGCGGTATTCGCTGCTTGCACAAGTATGATGTGCCCTCAGAAAGACATGGAAACATCAAAGCTGAAGGGATGCATGCCAACTCAGTGCGCGGGTTGGGGACCAATTTGGGGGTTCAAAATACTGAAGATGTTTTGATGCTGCATTATCTGTGTAACGAATACGGCCTGGATGTCGATGCTGTTTCTGCGGTAATTGCCTTTGCCTTGGAATGTGCGGATCATGGCGTATTAGAACGATCCCAGCCGGGAGAAGTGCATTTGCAATGGGGAGATAGGTCTTTGGTCGAGTTGGTCAGGCAGATTGGAGAGCGGATTGGTTTGGGAGAGTTACTAAGTGAAGGAGTCCATGAAGCGGCACAAAAATTAGGCAGCGGAAGTGAATCGTTTGCGATGACCATCAAAAAGGTGGGCGTCAACGAGGGCAGTATGCGATCACATAAAGCTTGGGCCTTAGGCATCATCACATCCACGCGGGGTGCCGGTCATTTGGGCGGTTCACCGCAGACTGAGAACCGCAGGATTTCTGCCGAAGCGGGACAGCGCATTTTGGGTAATCCATCCGCTGGGGTGCCCGATTCCTACGAAGGGAAGGGAAAATTAGTTGCCTGGACGGATTGCCTTAAAGCAGTGATCGACAGTTTAGGATTGTGTTATTTTGCTTACGGATGGTATGACTTGAGTTTTGGAAACCTGGATGAACTGGCAGAATTATTCTATGTAGCGACTGGCATCAAAATTAGTGGAAAAGACCTGCTTGAACGCGGGTTGCAAACCCATACCGTAGAGCGCTATTTGGGCTATCGCCTGGCAGGTTTTTCTCGGAAAGATGATCAGCCCCCCGTCCGGCTTTATGACGTGCCAGTCAGTGCTGGGGAGTATCAAGACGCCCACCTGGATCGCGAGATGGTGGAGCGTGAGTTAGAAGCCTATTATGCGTACTTGGGATGGGATGTCGAGACGGGATTGCCCACGGAAGGGAGATTAATAGATCTGGGATTGGGTTCTTTGCTCGAAGATACTCTCTAGTGTTCTCCGGTGAGAGGTACGAAGCGCACCGCACCCCAATTATAGGCTTCGATTTCTTCGCCAACTCTTTCGAACACCCACAGCGTTTGTACTGCACCCACTGGTCCGATGGGAATCACTAATCTGCCGCCCTCTTTGAGTTGGGAAATTAACGGTTGTGGTAGATGATCTGGCGCGGCAGTGACGATGATGGCATCGTAGGGCGCAAATTCTTCCCAACCGAAATAACCGTCAACGTTGAGAGACCGGACGTTGGTATAGCCCAAATCAGCCAATCGCTCTGTGGCTTGTTTGTATAACTCGGGGACGATCTCTATAGTGAAGACTTCAACACCCATTTCAGCCAGGACGGCGGCTTGATATCCGCTGCCGGTGCCAATCTCCAGAACGCGGTCGCCAGCCTGAACTCCAAGCATCTCTGTCATCAGAGCGACGATGTAGGGTTGAGAAATAGTTTGGCCGTAATCGATGGGCAAAGGGTGGTCAGCGTAAGCTTGATTGAGATATCGGTCAAGGACGAAGGCATGACGGAGTGTGTGCCGCATGGCTTCTAAGACTGCTGGGTCGCTGACGCCGCGGCCTTCAATTTGCTCGGCGACCATCTGCAAACGAGCTTCTAGGAATAAATCTGGTGTTTCTGTGGGGGATGGATACTCTTCTCTTGTAACTGTAGATTGTGGTTTGTCTTCGGGTACAGGGAAAGGTGTCCGGGGGACTGTGGGCGAACAAGCTGAGAGGGCAGAGCCAAATATCAAAATGATGATCACGCCAAAATTATAGTAAGAGATTTTTAGTTTCATATCTGTATCCTCACACGATGATTAAATCCTAGCGAATTGGGGCAGGCTTGTCAATCATCCCTTATCGGTTATAATTCGCGCCTACAATTTATTAGGGAAAGTAGCGCATGATCCAGGTAGTTTGTTGGTCTTATCGTCTGGTAGTCGAATAGTCATTTTTATCCTGACTATCGAACCATCAGACGAAGGACTACATGACTAAATTGGATGACGAGGAAGAGGGTTCCCCATTGCGAGATGGGGCTAACGCTCCCTCACCCCAACCCATCTCCCATTGGGAGAGGGGCGAGGGGTGAGGGAGCGGAAGATCGAATGATCAGCGGAAGCCCTCCGGGAGTGCCACAACCCGTATCTTTTCCCTCCATTTCAGAACTTTGTGAACAAAACCCTCGGGTAACCGTGGAACAGAAACGCAGAGAGTGGCAATATCAGTGAACGGTGTGCAGTGATCAGTTTCAATCCAATGATCGATACTGGTAACTGTTTACTAAACACTGAATCGGAGGGCTCCTATGTGTGGAATTGTCGGTTATATCGGACCGCAGGATGCCACGCCTTTTATCCTGAACGGTCTCAAACGCCTTGAATATCGCGGGTATGACTCCGCGGGACTGGCAGTTTTGCAGGATGGTGAGATCAAAGTTCGGCGTGATGCTGGTAAGCTGGCGCGGCTGCAAGCCTTAGTGGCTAAAGATCCTGTTCATGGCAAAATTGGCATTGGGCACACGCGTTGGGCGACGCACGGTGAGCCCAACGCTCGCAATGCCCATCCGCACATGGGTATGACCGGCGATGTGGTGTTGGTGCACAATGGCATCGTGGAAAATTTCCTCGAGTTGCGTGATGAATTAGAAAGTGAAGGGGTCGAGTTTAAATCTGAAACAGACACCGAAGTAATCGTCCATCTAGTAGAACGTTACCTCTCATCTGAAAACGGACTGGCCGAGGCAGCACGCAAAGCGCTGAGTCATTTGCGTGGTGCGCATGGAATCGTGGTGATGTCGCGTGCCGAACCGGATAAGATCGTTGCCGCACGGATTGGCAACGCTGGTGGTGTGGTTATTGGTTTGGGGGAGGGTGAGACGTATGTAGCCTCAGACCTACCTGCTATTCTTGAACACACTCGTAAAATGGTATTTCTGGAATCGCATCAGATGGCTACTTTGACTCGTCAGGGGGTTTCAGTATATACACTAAGTGGTGAACCCATTGAATTTGAGATCAATAATGTCTCTTGGGACCCAGTCTCTGCGGAGAAGGGCGAGTATCGCCATTTTATGCACAAAGAGATCCATGAGCAGGTGCGATCTTTGACGGATACGATAGCTGGACGCGTGGATTTTGAAGCGGGACGCATCCGTTTGCCAGACCTTAACCTGACCCCTGAGTTGGCGCGTGGGATCAATAAGATTTTTATTACGGCTTGTGGGACAGCCGCCTATGCAGGGATGGTTGGCAAAGTACTCATCGAACGCATTGCCCGCGTCCCTGTGGAAGTTGAGATTGGCTCCGAGTTTCGTTACAGCGATCCCATTGTGGGCGAGAATGATATCGTTTTGTCAATCAGCCAATCTGGTGAAACGGCCGATACTTTGGCTGCTATGGAAGAAGGTCGTTCAAAGGGCGCAAAGCTGTGGTCAATTGTCAACGCCATTGGATCGCAAGCCATGCGCATCGCTGATGGATTCATCTCCATGCAAACGGGTCCTGAAATTGGTGTTGCTTCCACCAAGGCTTATACCGCTCCTTTGGTTGATTTGTACATGCTAGCCATTTTGTTGGCCGATTTGCGAGGCACGATCGATGACGCAAAGCGTCGCCAACTTGTCGCCGACCTGCGTTTGGTGCCAGATCTGGCTGGAAAATGTCTGGATCGCGAGGCTGATGTTGAAAGCGTTGCACAATCCCTGGTAGATGTAAAACATGCCCTCTATTTAGGCCGCGGGGTCAATATGCCCACAGCCTATGAAGGCGCACTTAAGCTAAAAGAGATTTCTTATATTCATGCTGAAGGCTATCCCGCTGGGGAAATGAAACACGGACCAATCGCTTTGATCGACTCGGATATGCCCGTGGTGGTAATTGCTCCACGTGATCCCTGGTACGAGAAAATGTTCAGCCAGATTGAGCAAGCCAAAGCACGAGGCGGGCGCGTGATTGCCGTGGCGACCGATGGTGACGAATTGATCCCAACTGTGGCTGACGAAATCATTTGGGTGCCAGAAACCCCCTGGATGCTCAGCCCGGTGACAACGGTGATACCCTTGCAAATTTTGGCCTATCACATCGCCGCGCTGCGCGGTTTGGATGTCGATCAGCCCAGGAATTTGGCCAAGTCCGTTACTGTTGAATAGAAGTGATTAGTGGGAAGTTGGTAGTTGGCCTGCCATACCTTTGGAACCACTCGATGCTGAGAGCGGCTTTGCCCAGATCGATGCCCATGAAGCAATGCGCGCAGTCGGCATCGACGCGCTGCATGACTGCCCCCTGTACAAAGGTTTGCTGCTCCTCCGCCAGAGCAGGATAGCCCTTTTGGCAAGTATCGGTATGCATCACATTGGGGCATAGCTCAGTAAAGGTAGTATGATCCCAAAGCAGCAAGGTATCAGCCCCCTCGGGAGTCAGCTGCCCCAGGCCGCGCTCTTCGGGTGAGAGATAATAACTTCCTGGCCAAAATTGGCTTTCTTGGGCGATCAGATTTTTCATCAACTGCGCAGGGATGCCGATGGTATTTGCGGCAGTGATAATCTGGGGGTCAAAGCGGTCGTGCCAGGTATCGACTTCAGCGCGCGCCTTTTCTAACCCACATGGATTGGCATAACCATCACCCTGCAGGCCAAGTCGGGCGCACTCCGCTGCATTGACCACCCCTTTGGTGATCAGTTGACCTGCCAGGTATGTATAGGGCACATCCGAGGCCAGATCAGCAGCGTTTTGGGGCGAAGTCAGCCATTTGGGTAATGCTCCCAGGGGTGGGAAGACGTCCCAAATCTGCGCACAACTGCTCAGATTATCTCCTTGCCAGCGGTCGCTGAGAACGTTGACCTGCCAGCCATTGTTTACTTGAATTACCCGCAGGCGGGCCTGGTATGGAGAACTGCTCATGCCAGTACTGGAAATGGCATAGAAGCCCATTAGAGCACCTGCCTCAGAAGTGGGAGTCAGCTCGACCTCGCATCGAGCCCCTTCGCAGCTAAATGGGGCACCATTAAGATTGCCATCGATTTTAATGATTTGCTCGGTAGGCAGCGAATCCTGGGCGTGGATCACCAGCTTGGGCGCTTCAGAGCAGTTGTAACCCTGGTTGCCAAAATCACAGCCCTCGATATCCAGCCAGGCTTCTGGTGGGGGTAAGGCATAGGCATATATCGGGGGTGAATTTTCAACAGAGGCTGAATCTTGTGTGTCGCCCTCGACCTGCGTGACAGTGATCAAACGCAAATAGACCCCTGTGCAGGCAGACGTATCTCCTCCCGTGTGGGCGGCTGTGCAAGGCGGGGTGTTGAGCCACTCCTGGTAGCGCTCGGCTCCGCATTGGGTATAGATCTCGACCCCAGTGGGCAGTCCTTCGTGATTGACTTCCAGCAAGCACAGGGGTTGGGCATCTGACCAACGAACTAATTGCCAAGTGTATGTGGCGGCTTGGGCCTGGCTTGCACGTACGCCGGACACGGGCTGCAACACAGTGGAAAGCAGCACGCCTATAATCAAGAAGAATGTGGGCAAATATCTGCGCATGATCCTGATTCGACCTATCCCCTAGCCCCTTTCCTCAAGGAAAGGGGAATCTGGCTCGATTTCTTCCAAGATCTCATCCAATACCCGGTCGAGATCGTTCATCACGGCCCCATTTGTGAAACGCAGGATTTTCAATTCTCGAGCAGATAGTACTTTGGATCTTCGGGCATCCTCTTTCTTCTGTTTGTAGTGAATTGGTCCATCAACTTCGATCACCAACCTGGCTTTGTGACAGTAGAAATCGACTATGTAGCCATCTATGACCTGTTGTCTTCTAAAGTGCCAACCCCCCAACCGATTTGCGCGCAGCTTACCCCATAAGCGTCGCTCAGCCGGGGTCATGTTTCGGCGCAGTTCTTTGGCGCGTGCCAGTTTTTCAGGCTTGATCTTTTGGCCGGTGATGATGTTCTTCTTGCCCATACTTATCCTTCACCCATCCCCTGGCCCCTTCCCTGAAGGGAAGGGGAACAAATCCCAAGCGTGTCCAGTTTGAGTTGCTGATCTTTTATGCATTCAAAAACCCTACTATCAAACATTCAAACTGACTCCCCCTTCCAATTGGAAGGGGGTTGGGGGGGAGGTCCAACGCCCAGCGCACCAGTTGCCAGTTATATGTTGTTGCATTCGATGGCTTGAAAGCGCGTTGAAACAACCCAGTGTGAGTTCCACTCATTTGGCAGAAGAAATTATTGATTAGAAAGAGCAACGTAAGTATTGTTTGACCCCTGAACATCGTTCCATACCGTCGGCTATATTTTTGATCTACTAACAATTGGAAGGCGAGAGGAACAGACTCCCGTTGCTGTCAATCAATTTCGATAATGCCAAATCCCACTAAATATGTACCCAGAACATCGTCTGATGAGCGATGCTTACTCACATTCCGGTATCCAATGCAAGCATTTAGTATGACGAAATTCCGTCATAATATCATCCGGCTCTTGCCATGCGGGTTTTTGAATTCCCCATTGATTGATGTATGCCAAAAAATCATTTTCTTGATCAAAGGCCTTTTCAATCTCTTGATCGGGGATAATGACGAACCAATATAACATTTTCTCTCCCATACTCTCATCAACTTCTGGATTTTCAGTGGGGGTATAAATCATAATTACTCCCTTTTCGACGGCTATTTTTTGAACATCCCAAACATCATAATAAGAATAAAAATCTCTCTCATATATAGATCCTTCTAAGTGTATTGTCCACCCGAATCCACCGTCGGCCCAAAATCGAGCTTCGTATGGTTTTATGAGTGGAAAACGCGAATAGTTATCGAACCAGTCTTGTCCATACTCGTAGAACGGATCTTGATTTAAGTAGATAAAGACACTAACGCCACACAACAAAATTATTCCTAATGCGACGATTGAGGAAATCCAGATTTTTTTCTTGTTCATATTTCTTCCTAATGAAATGGTTCTCTAGTAGACCATTCTGCATAAACTGTCATTTGGTCACTTCCGCCAAAAACATCATGCCAGGCAAACCCCAAAATAGTGGTAACGACATTGTATTCACATCTGTCAGGATCATCCCAATCAGGTCGCAAATCGAATTTCTCAATCTTTTCATCTATACTCATTATTCGCTGAAATGAAATTGACTTTTCTCAATTTTCTACCAACCTTGTATAAATATCGGGAGACAATCCACAAAGTTGCAGAATGCGGGTTTGTAAAGGGGTAAGCGGAGTGATGTGGCGGATTATGCGAT
>JADHTJ010000039.1 GCA_016785015.1 Anaerolineales bacterium | reverse complement strand
GGGGCGTGCGCCGCACGCCCCCTACCCCCAAATGTGAGGTCTCTCACGGCAATTCCCATAGAACCCAAGCGATATTAATACCAATCATCATTACAACGGTCCTTGCTATCAAGACACCGCCGCGGCTGTTGCCGTCTACGAGAATGTAATTTCACTCGGGCTGGGCTCGAGGATAAATCTGTACAAATAGGTGCTCATGTGACTGAACCGACGCTCAAAGAAATTCGCGATGCTGCCGATCGTATCCGACTTTACGCACATAAAACCCCAGTTTTAACCTGCACAAACCTGGATCAACAAGTGGGGGCACAAGTATTCCTAAAGTGTGAGAATTTTCAAAAAGTAGGCGCATTCAGATTTCGCGGTGCCTGTAATACAGTGTTCTCACTTAGTGAAACCGAAGCCCAGAGAGGAGTAGCAACTCATTCGTCCGGCAACCACGCCCAGGCTTTAGCTTTGGCCGCCCGGTTGCGGGGCGTTCCAGCTAATATTGTCATGCCCAGTAGCGCTCCCCAAGTCAAGAAAGCCGCCGTTGCTGGGTACGGCGGCCAAACCACTTTCTGTGATCCTACACTTGAAGCTCGAGATACAACGTTAGCCAAAGTGATCAGTGAAACAGGCGCGGTGGAAGTTCATCCCAATAATAATTATCAAGTCATCGCCGGCGCGGGGACAGCCGCCTTAGAATTAGTTTATGAAATTCCAGGTTTGGATGTAGTTATTGCTCCCGTGGGTGGAGGGGGTCTTTTAAGTGGGACCGCAATCTCAGTGACCGAGGTTTCCCGACAAACCAGGGTTATCGCAGGCGAGCCAGAAATGGCCGATGACGCCTACCGTTCCATGCAAGCTGGTACCATCATCCCCTCAATAAAACCACAAACAATTGCCGATGGTTTATTGACTTCTTTAGGTAAGTTAACCTTCCCCATCATCCAAAAACGCGTCGAGCAGATCGTCACAGTAAGTGAGGATGCCATCATCGAGGCAATGAAGTTTGTCTGGGAACGTGTTAAGATCATCATTGAACCCTCCGCTGCGGTTTCCGTGGCAGTGCTTTGGGAAGGCAAAATTGACCTGACAGGGTTGCGCGTGGGAGTCATTCTTTCGGGCGGCAATGTAGATTTGGATCAATTACCCTGGCAATCTCTAAGTTGAAGTATTAATTGCGACTATGACTCAGTTTAGATCAGGTTGCACAATAGTTTAGACAGAATGCATCCACTTTGATATGTGCAGAGTTTGCTTCGCAAACTCTTAAACTAAAAACGCCTGAAAGGGCGTTTTTTAATCATAGCGGGGCCAGGACTTAAGAACAGGAGCGTAGTCCACTCGCTCTCGCTCAATCCCGCTGCACGTGCAGCGGGGCGAACCTGGGACCTTCGGGTCGCTCTGCGGTTCCAGTCCGGTAAAAGGTATCTAAAACGGAATAACTTGTGCTGTGAGCTAACCCTTCGGTCTACAATTCGGTGAACTTATAGTTCTCCAATTTTATCAATCAGAGTAATATTACCACCTAGCTTCGCAAAGTGCCCCATTCCATCGCGATGAAAACTCATACTGAGGTTTCCTCTAATGCCAAAGGAATACGGTCAGCTAAAATGGCTCTGGAAAAAGGCAAACCAATTTTACGGAGTCTCTCCCAACGTTCCTGGCTAAATATATGAGCTGAAATAAGCACATTATTGTTCAACGAAATTTCTGAGGCGATCCTCCACAAAGCCGAACGAAAATCATAACTCTCGGAATTAGTGATCACAAGCAAATCGATATCGGACTCAGGATCATCATCTCCACGTGCTTTTGATCCAAATAAAGCTACTGCAAGAATCTGGTCCGGATATTGCTTACGAATATCTTGCACATAAGTTTTTACCGCGACTTGTTCAATTTCAGACAAACGGGCTAATGCGCTTTCTCTCATATGTGTCCCTCCTGCTTGAGATACAGCACGCACCGATCAATAAAGCCTTTTGCATTTTCAATAGTGATTGATGCCTGGTCTTGGCCTACATCACCGAGCATTTCATCATCTGAGATATTACGCAACTCGAATGCTTCACCATAAGCATTGCTGTCTTGAACCGAGAAGAATCCAGTTTTCACAAACTGCTCCCGAAAAGCAGCCAAAATGCCAGAATGCTTGCTCCTTGTTATATCTAAAGTAAACAACACTGCAGAAGCACCATAAAAGAAAGCATAATACCCTCGATTGACTGTTAAACCGTAATACCCACCCTTTTGGTTGTATTGGGCACTCTCAAGGGCATCTCTAGCACCATCAATATATATCCGAATTGCTTCTACATTATTTTTCATATGTTCAACCTTACACAACTACTCACAAACATTTTACCTTAATTTCTTGGTTAGGGCGTCTCCCTATTTTAATTAACGAGTTTTTCGGTTTACGATTTGTATAATCAATGCAACTAAACGGAGTCTTCCAAGTAAATTATCAACTTTGCCCTGAAAGTGTCACCTAGATTATCATCCAATCAGCTTATGTTCCATTAATGGAAAAAGCGCCTGCAAGAAGACGCTTTTGATAAATAAAGGGTAACTTGAACTGCCAACTGTCGGGTTATGAGTGTCAGTCCTAAATCAGGTACCTAAAATGAAAAACTTTTGCAGTAAGCTAACCCAACGGTCTACAAGTGGTTGTGGTTTTTATTGATATTTTGCATTAGTCATTGATATTACGCAACCTAAAGAGAAAAATCCTAAAAAATAGGGGGGGGGAGAAGCCCCCCCCTATTTTTTAGACTTTCTCGCTACGTGTGCGTAACATAAGTTAGTCAGAAGGATGGTAAACAGTATTGTCATGCTGAGCGCAGCGAAGAATCCCTGCGGCGTTCGATACATTTAACCCGCACAGGTATGAATTCTCGCACGGTATCAGGGATTCCCTTCGACAGGCTCAGGGCAGGCTTTGTCGCTTCAGCCGCTTCGCTTCCTGCGCTCCTTAGAATAACACAGCACGGTGTGCGCCATCCTTCAGACCACTACAAATCTTTTCATTTTTCTTATAATCAATGCTCATTGAGTTAGATTCGTTGGCGATTCACATATTGGGTGTAAATTCGCATTATGTCGCAGTACAAAAACATTTGTCGATTTATACCCATAAATGTCTTGACAAGCACACTGAGTAGACGTATACTTCGACATAGTTAGAACGGATGTTCTATATGACGAAGATTTCAACTACCGGTCGTATCACTATCCTTTTAGGAAAACTGCAAGCCACCACAGGCGAGCGGTCTTCACTGCGCAGTCTTGCAGCCCAAGCGAATGTGCCCAAAGACCTGGTCTATCGCCTCGATTCTGGGCGAGCCCGTTATATTGATCTGGACGCTCTGGCCCGGCTGTGCGAGACGCTCAACTGCGAACTGGGTGAAATTCTTACTTGGGAGAAGAGTGAATGACGCAGACCACGACCACCAACCCATTCGACATTCTACCCGCTAACCTGTTCAACATCTTCAGCACCCAAGGGTATATCTGCCTGCAACGTCACTACATCGCAATTTTGCTGCGAATCTATGCCCTGGCTGAGTTCAACCGTTTTGGGTTAACTCGAGAGGTGGTAATCGCAGAAATCGTAGATTACCTAAAAAATGCGGGGGCGGAAACCGAAGTGGCAGCCCAAATGTCGGCAGAAGACAATGGCAATGGGGGAAGCCCATCCAAACCAGGCGGGGGGCAAAGTGCCCAGGAATATGCCAGTTACCTGCTGCGTCGTCTGGACGAATCTGGCTGGATCGAACGCGAGCAGCACGCCGATTACACCGAAACGATCATCCTGCCCAATTATGTCTTCACCTTGCTGGAAGCTTTCCGTACAATCGAAGAACAAAAGCCGCGCGAGTTCAGCGGCCAACTCTACACAGCCCACCAACTTCTGACCGCCGCCTCCGACCGGAACGATTTTTCCCCAGCCCTGGCGATTACCCAGGCTTTCGAAAACGTCCGCCAGGTGGTGCGCGGCCTGAATGAACTCAACCAAAACATCCGCCGCTACATCGAACGAGCCACCCGCAGCCAGAACCCATCCCACGGAAACAATTCCACCATCTCAGAATTGCTGCACCTACAATTCGATGATTATGCTGAAACCCTGGGTCCGACTTACCATGCCTTGAAAACATCCGATCACATCTCACGGTACCGGCGCGATATCGTCAACCAACTGCAAGGATGGCAGCTTGACAATCGATGGCTCGATAAGGCCACGGATGAATTAGCAACCCAAGGAAACCTCACCCCGGCTCAGGCCAGTGAAGAGATCACTCGCTCTATGCAATTCATCATCCATCAGTTAGAAGGGCTTGATCCACTCTTAGAAGATATCGACCACCGCCACGCCCAATATCTACGCACCTCGCTACGCCAGATCCGTTACCAACTAGTCAACGCAGACGGCAGTTTCAAGGACCGACTGGTCAACTTGGCAAAACACATGAATGCTCTGCAAGAGGAGGGCGAAACTCTGTTTCCCGAAGAGGCACCCGGCTTGCAGCACCATCCTGTCAACCAACCAGACTTGCGCAGTTACTACACGCCTCCACAAAGCCGCAAAGCCTTCATCCCTGCTGAAATCATCTCTCCTACCTTGCGCCCATCAGAACTGATGGCATTGCGCGCCGCTACCCTGCAAGATGTCACCCAGGCTCTTACTCCCGACAAGATCAACCGCTTCGTCCTGGGTTTCTTCAACGGTCACAAAAAACTCCACGCCAACGAACTCCCGCCAGACATACTCAACGATTTACAGTGGCTGACCACCATCATCGCCTACGCCCACCATCCCGAGGTTGCCTATGGCATCGATAGCGTAGAGGGTGAACTCGTGGAAGTTGGCGGCTACAGGATTGTACCCTTCGAGTTAGAAAAATTGTAACCAGTACTCAGTAAACAGTGTTCAGTAAGCAGTACCCAATACTAGACGGAATAAGCTCATGTCCCTAGATTTCAGCCCCCTACTCTCCTCCGCCGGTCTTACCGAAAAAGCGCGCCGCGAAGTGCCCCGGGTGACCAACCGGCTGCTTGGTCAGACCTTCCTGCACCAGGATATCGAAGCCGACAAGGATGATTATTATTTTATCCATCGCCACCGGTATGCTTTCGAAAGTATGTTGAAGTTCTCAGGGTTCAATCTGCTGCATGACGATTACCACCGCATTTTTCAAGTGGTTTCGGAGTACAGTTACAGCCGGACGCGCTATAAGCTCGACCAAACCCTGATGATCGTAGTACTACGCAAACTCTATGAGGAGCGGGTCGAACATCTCAGCCTGGCGAATGACCCAGTCGTCACCATCGGGGAACTACGCGAAGAATACCGCACCATCACCGGCAAAGAACGGGTTCTGGGCATCACGCAATACAAGACCATTCTCAATCGTCTCAAAGCGATGGGTTTAATCGAACTTCTGGACGGCCGTACCATCGACGTTCGGGATGGCGATGCGCGGCTGCGGCTGCGCGGCTCCGTGCGCATGATTCTCCCTATCCAAAGCGCGGATGAAATGGAGGCATGGTTACGGAAATATCGAAAAGTTGAAGATAATGAGGAAGATGAAAATACGGAATAAAATCCTATGAAACAACTCACCCGCATTCGCCTGATCAACTGGCATCTGTTTGAAAACACGACCATCACCTGCCAGGGCACAACCTACTTTATCGGTATCAATGGTGCCGGTAAATCAACCGTGTTGGATGCCGTTCAGTTTGCCCTGGTTGGAGGCCAGCGCGATACCCGCTTCAACCAAGCTGCTCTGAGTGGAGGAAAACGCACGCTGGCTTCTTATGTACGCTGCGAACTGGGGATCGAAGGGCAGCGTTATCTGCGGGGGGATACGACCGGCGTTGTGGCCTTAGAATTCCGCAACCCCGACGGGACTCACTTCGTGCATGGTGGGGTGATCGACGCCTATGAAGATGGTCGCAGCCCCGATGTGAGCTACTTCGTTGTCCACAACGCCATGCTAAACGATGACTGGTTCTTCAAATCGGGCGGGCAGATTTTCGATAGCCGGGCCTTCAAACGCCACCTGGAACATTTCTCGCTCCCGGCTGAGAGCCGCGCCCAGGTCTTCACCCGCCTGGAAGACTACCGTTTCCATCTGCTAAATCGTCTCGGCCAACTTAAAGACTCCTTCCTGGCGAAAATCGTCAAAGGTGTGGCCTTCAGCCCCCTGACCAATATTCGTTCCTTTGTGCATAATTATCTGTTAGACGAAAACCTGGTGGATGTCAAAACACTGCAAGCCCAACTCGAAACCCTGCGTCACTTCGAAAGCCTGGCAGCCGACGTCCGTGAGCGCATCGCCAGCCTCGAACAGATCGATGAATTCGACCAGGAGCGACTGGCAAACCGCCGTCGCCGGATCACCAACGGCTATATCCGACGCCGCGCCCAGGGTGATGACCATCTCGCCGAACTCAAGACCCGCCGCATTCAACTTGACGAGGCCCAATTGGAATTGAGTCGTGCTGAAGTTCAACGCGATGAGATGACCGAAAACCTGCGCTTTGCCCAAAACGACCTTTTCGATGCCCGGGTCACCCTGGAAACCGACCACACCGCAGCTCGCGAAAAGGAGTTGAACGCTGAAATTGCCACGCTCGAACCCGAACTGGCAAAACTGCAAGAACGCGCTGCAGAAATCTCACAAACCATCGCTCGCGAACAGGAAGATGCAGGACGTCTCCGGGAGTTGTTGGAAGCTGACGGAACCAGTATCCCACCAGAGGTCGACCAGTTCATCCAAGCCCAAAATGAAGAAAATCTCGAAGGAGAATATCCACATCTAAAGCTCGTCCGCGCCCTGCAAACGCCGCTCTCCACCCTTGGATCGGATTTCGCATCCCAACGGACATTGCTGGATGAAAAAGTCCGTCAGAATCAAGATGAAACTGCCCGGCTGGAACGCGAAATCAGCCAACTGCGCACCGGCGACCGCCAGGCCAGTTACGAGGCCGAATCGCCCTCGGCTGTGCGCCTGCAACGTCTGCTGCGTGCCCAACTCGAATTGAGCCAAGACGATGTCCAGCTACTGTGTACCACTTTGCAAATCCCCGATGAAAGTTGGCAGGATGCCGTCGAGGGAATCCTGGGACGTGCACGGTTCACGCTCATGGTGCCACCGGAGCATTACGATGAGGCAGTCCGCATATATCGCCAGCACCGCCACAAAGATGGCGTCCACGGGGTTGGCCTGCTCGACACGGAACGACTGTTACAAAATAAGAAAAAATCCAAGAAAAATTCTCTAGCAACTGAGGTTCAAACAGATCATCCCGCGGCGCGTGCTTTTGTCGATCTTTTATTGGGCGATTATGTAAAAGTCAAAGACATCGAAGAGTTGCGGGGGCATCCCACAGCAGTCACTGGCGAATGCTTCGTCCGTCGCAATTTCGCCACCCACCATCTCAACCCGCGAACCTATCGCCGTTGGTTCATCGGAGAACGCTCTGGGCCACGGCAGATTGAACAACGACAGGAACGGCTGGACGAGATTACCGTTGAGATGGGTGCCATCATCGATAAATCGACCGCATTTCAGGAGCGATCGTCCCTTACCCAAGATAAAATCCGGACACTCGTTGAACTGGAACATGCACTGCCAGCTTTGGCGCAGCTCACAGAGTTGGAAGCTCGCCTCGGTGAATGCCAACGCGAACTGGCCTCCCTTGACACCCAAACTGTAACCAAATTGCAAGCCAATCTGGAACGCTGCCAGGCCGAGACTAATCGTCTTCACACCGAAAACTCAACCCATGAACGCCAGATCGGAGGGTTCCAAGCCAAAATCCAAAATTTGGCAGATGAAATTCTTCCAGGATTGGAACAGACTGCGGATCAAGCCATCCAGGACGCGGGGCAATTCATCGCGCAGGAAATCAATCCTGAGCAATCGCTTGAAGACACGTTGGCCGAAGTGGACAAAGAATATACTCGCCGTCGCGAACGCCAACCCATCGAGACCATTCTGCAAAACGCTACCCGTTACGAGAATGACTACGCCAATGCTGAAATGCGCAGCCGCGACCGCCTCAGGGAGGCAAAACAAGCTTACAGCCTGCGTTACGATTTCGGCTACGATGACGCCGAAGACGCAGCCCGATACCTGACGGAACGTGAAAAACTTGTCGGTTCAGAGCTTCCCCAATATGAAACCCGCATTGCCGAACAGCGCGCCCTAGCCGAACAAGAACTGGTAGAGAACTTCATCCACCGCCTGCGGGAGCAAGTTATGGAGGCCCGTCAGCAACTGTCCTATCTCAACACTACCCTCTCCCAACTGCGTTTCGGCGGCGAGCGTTTTGAATTCACCACCCGCCCATCTCCCTCGCTACGCCAGGTGTATGATATGGTGATGGACAGCCAGCGAATTTTAGGGGATTCACTATTCGAGTCCGATTTTCGCCAGCGGCACCAACAGGGCTGGGACCTGCTGTTCGAGCGGCTGACTGGGTGCGGACCCGAAGGAGATGAGGCCCTAACCAAAGAGATACGTGAACTTCAAGATTACCGCAACTACTTGGAATACGACATCCGCATTCACTACCCGAAGGGTGCGCGTGCCCTGTTGAGTAAAATCAACACCAAAAAGTCTGGCGGCGAAACCACCACTCCATTTTATGTTGCGATGGCGGCCTCGTTTGCCCAGGCTTATCGTCTCAACCAATCACACCCTTCCGACACTATTCGTCTGGCGATGTTCGACGAAGCTTTCGGCAAAATGGACACCGCCCGCACCGCCAGCGCTCTGAAATTCATGAACGACACCGGTCTTCAGGTGCTGCTCGCAACCCCACCTGATAAATCCGCTGCCCTGCTTGATTATGTGGACAGCGTCCGCACTGTGGTGCGCAAGAACAACCACGCTTTTGTGATCGAGATCGATAAGGCGGAGATGGTGCGGGAGTTAGAGGCAGCCAGTGTTCAGTGAACAATCGATATGCATTACGTAGTGCGTATTCCCTATTGCAATAATTCTTACCTTGAACAATGAACCCGCCTGAACTCGCTTATACGCCGTCTGATGATGTTTGTATCTTGTTAAATACTCTGCTGGATACTTATGAGCGGCGGCGACTCCCATCTCCCAAAGGGGGAGAGGGATTGGGGTCTGTCCTTAGCGAAGTCGAGGGAGTGCGAGGTGGTGTTCGGCTAATTAAATGCGCCCTCCGCGAACTGCCTCTCCCCAACTACTTTTCACAAATCGATCCCGACCCTCGCAAGATTGCTAATGACCAATTGCTATCGTTGGAGCAAAGGGGATGGCTGGATCTGACTTGGCAATCCGGAGAAACGGGACACCTTTTAGCGGGAGTTGCCATGCATCCAGAATATGCTCTCAATATTTTCAATTTACTGGAACGGACTCCCCTCTCCGAAAAACGTACCCAACTTGCCGATTTGATCCGGGGAGAGCTATTCCGCTTCCAGGACGGCTGGCGGGGGCGGGCGATCGACCACATCTTAAGGCAACTTAAAGCAGGTAAATCAGCGGTTCCCTTCAGCCTGACAGACCGGCTATTCAACCAAGATTTGCTGATCGCGCTGTCTGGGCTGGACGCGATCTCCGTAGAAACACCCTACCGGGTTTTCAGTGTGCGATTGTTCAACAATAGCAAGCGTTTCGAGGAACTCAAGAACGCCCTGGTTCGCCTGGCCCGTCTGGGCCATCGTGAATGGCGCGAACTATCATCCCAGGATGTGCTGCGAGAACTCAGTCTTGTACCCAACCCTGACTACATCTATCTCTCCGGTCCCTGGCAATTGGTGGACGATTTGGGGCAGGCGATCTCTCTAAGCGAGTTTTCGCCTTCCGTCGGAATCCCGGCTGCCCAGGCCTCCCGGTTGCAACGCGTTACAGCCCATGCATCCCAAATCATCTGCGTCGAAAACCCTACCTCCTTTCACGAATTCATCCGCGCAACGCAATCCTTCGACCAGGCTCAGGACAAGCACGATATACGTAATACGGGGCTTTCCATTGCTGCCCTCTGTCTCTGGGGCAACCCCTCCCCTGCCTGCCGACATTTGCTGAGTCGTTTGGCAGAAACCTTACCCGAAAACATTCATCTAAAAGTCTGGGCTGACCTGGATTATGGCGGATTCAATATCCTGGCGATGCTGAGGAAATATGTCAGTCCCCATTTTGAACCCTACTTGATGGATGTGGAAACGCTGGAAACCCATTCCCTGTGGGCACATCCCCTGACCCAGCGCGACGAACAGAACTTGAAACGTCTTTCTCACAATCCTGCACTTGTGGATGTGAAACCGGTCATAAACCACATGCTTGAGCGTAATTTGAAGCTAGAGCAGGAAGCGATTGGTATTCAAGCATCGGCGGTTTGATGGAAGTTTATCGGCGGTTTATCGGCGACGATGATATAATAACCCTATGAAATTCAAGTTTTCCTTTACCCCATCTATCGTTCGCCACCTGCAATCCATCGAGCGAGTCCGAGAGTTAGTCCGTCTGACTATTCTCCCCCTGATGATCGCCGAACAGTTGCGCATCCGAGCACATATCCGCTCAACGCACTACTCTACGCGCATCGAAGGCAACCGCCTGACGCTCAAGGAAACGGAGCAGGTCATCCAGCAAGGCAGGTTGTTTCCGGGGCGTGAACGAGATGTCCGCGAAGTCGAACACTATTACCTGGCCTTGCAGCAGGTAGAGAAATGGGTCGAAGGCGAGCAAAAGATCACCGAATCCCGGATCAGGAAATTACATGCGCTGCTTTTTGCTGGTAAAAGGGCAAAACCCACGCCCTACCGGGATGGGCAGAATGTCATCCGCACATCAAGCGGGGAAATCGTCTACACGCCGCCGGAAGCTGAAGATGTGCCAGGACTGATGAAAGATATGGTTGGCTGGATCCATCAATCCTGGCCTGATTTGCCGGTGCCGGTTATCGCCGGTGTCGCCCATTACCAGTTCGTCACCATTCACCCTTTCTACGATGGCAACGGGCGCGCCGCCCGCACGCTGACTACGTGGGTCTTGCATCAAGGTGGCTATGACCTGGGCAAGTTCTACTCGCTGGAAGAATTCTACGCTGAAGATTTGAACGGCTATTACGATGCTTTGGTCACGCACCCGCACCACAACTACTATTTTGGACGCAACGAAGCTGATATCACTACCTGGATAGATTATTTCGTAAAGGGCATGTCCGTCGTTTTTGAACGAGTAGCTGATGAAGTGAATAGCCAGGCCCAAGGAACCGTAGACGACAGCACGGCTGTCCTTCTCCGTCCCTTAGATCACCGCGCCAGGCGGGTTTTAGGGTTATTCGTAAACCAGGAACTCATCCAGTCGTCGGATGTAGCGAACTTGCTAGGAATTTCGGCACGCCAGGCCAGGGATCTATTGACCGATTGGGTGAACCAGGGCTGGCTCGAAATTGCTGATCCTTCCAGGCGGGGAAGAAAATATGAATTGGCACAGGAATATAAGGAGCTGCTCAACTTATAGCTGAGCGTTGAAATTGGCACTCCCCATCTACTGGACTAGGCGCAGATATCCCTGCGCGAAAACATCCAGTTCTTCCACCGGATCAATACTATAAAAGTACCTGTATAGAACACGGAGCTAGAGTTCATAGTAGCAGATGTTTTTCACAATCTTAAACGAAAAAGACACTCGATTTGAGTGTCTTTTCTATAGCGGGGCCAGGACTCGAACCTGGGACCTTCGGGTTATGAGCCCGACGAGCTGCCACTGCTCCACCCCGCATTGGTTTGTTGAGAGACGGGATTATAGCATGCTGACTTTAGAGCGTCAAGGCAAATTCTGATCACCGAAGAATAAGGCCACCCAAACCTGCCAATTTTCTACGCGTTGCAACTCTTCTGTTGGCTCTGCCGGCTTGGGTGGAGCAGGTGTTGCATTGGGGTCAACCAGCGGAACGATCAATCGGTCGTCCTCGCTCTCACGTACCATGCGCCCTTCCTCTAAGGCATATTGCTCAACCGGTGGCTGAGAAGTGGCATAGGCAATCTGGGTTTCTAGATATGCCTTGGTATGCTTCAAAGAAAACACCCTCTCTTCAACCCGTTGAGCCTCGTTAGACAGCAGTCGCATTTCCATTACTCGGTTGTTGAACCCCATCACTAATAGCACCAGGACTACCACCACAACCAGGATGATTACGAAGCGACCGCTGCGAATGAAATCAAGCATGAGCTCATCTTACCGCGTCACAACCCTTGCCGCAAGGCATAAGAACGAGGCGCGTTCTTTGCCGCCATCGCAATGAGTACTTGAGTATGAGAGGCATAATAGTGCGCGCAATTCAGGCAATGAATTTCCCCCACCATAATTTTATTCAACAGATCCGTCTAATCCATGGCATCCGTGTCACTTAAAACAATAACTCCTGACAATAAGTCAGGAGCTCTGTGCCGAAGGTGGGAGTCGAACCCACACTCCCGTAAAGGGAACTACGCCCTGAACGTAGCGCGTCTGCCTGTTCCGCCACTTCGGCTAACTGCGATATTTTACTCCGATTCGATAGTTTGTCAACGAGCTTTGTTCATGATAATGGAAAAACCCAAACTGACGAATTGAAGTTTGCTAGGGCATCTCCCCGTGCTATAATTTCAGCGAGGGTTCTGCGCTATGGGCAATACAATTCAACAAGTTTTAACAGCATTAACAACCTTTCCAGGCAACCTGATCTATCACATGATCCTGGCCTTTTCGATTGCCGGAGCACTGCAGGCCGCATTGAGCTTCTGGCGCGACAGCGATTTTCCCCAGGGTCGTCGCATGGTGATCGGGCTGGGGTTAATGCTTGGGCTGCGTTTTTTACTCTTCCTCAGCGCCGGCCTTGCCCAACAGGGTCTTTCTAACCCTCACGTTCTGCTACCCATCTTAGATCGTACAGCCACTATCCTCAGCCTCGTTGGCATACTTTGGTTGTGGATTTTCCCGGAGCCTGCACGCCTACCGGATGCCGCCAGCGGATTATTGGCCATGTTGGCCGCCGCAGCCGCTGCCCTGAGTTGGGCATGGTGGTTTGGACACTACGCTGAATCCGCTTTCAATAAAACCTGGCTGGATATTGGCTGGGAGCTCTTCGCATTAGCATTGCTCATCCTCGGTCTTACTCTGATCATCATCAGACGGCCCAATGGTTGGGAATATGGTCTGGCAATGATGGCAATTGTGTTCCTGGGACATATATTGCATCTGATCATCCCACAGGCTGATAGCGATTTCCCTGGCTTTGTGCGCCTGGCGCAAATGGCCGCCTACCCACTCTTGTTTACATTGCCGCGCAGGTTCAATCTACTCCAGACAGATCCTGTCCCCTCAGTTGAAACAATCCCTCCGGTTATCCAGCAACCATTCATTCAGGAAAAACCTCGTTATGGTATCCCCCCAGAAAGCCTGGCTGCGATGATGCCCATCTTCGAGGCATCATCAGGGTCGAATCTCTGCAATGCACTCGCCAAATCGATCACTGGGATAATGCTTGCAGATATCTGTCTGGTGGTACTACCCCCTGGGGCTAACGGTCAATTTTTCATCCAATGTGGATACGATCTCATCCGCGAAGAGAAACTGGGCAATATGGCCATTAATCAGGATGAACTTCCATTACTCAACTCGGCGTTGATGAAATCTCGTACGTTGAGATTACCTTCCAGTAGTACTTCTCAAGATCTCTCCAGCATTGGTCACGCCCTGGGGCTAGGAACTACGGGACACCTTTTGGCAGGGTTCGTGCCAGGACCGAACGATGAACCGTTCTTGGGCATTGTTCTGCTCTCTCCTTACTCGGACCGCCGTTGGAGTAAAAATGATCAAAATTACATCGAGCAGATCAGCCGTGGATTGGCCCCTTTCTTGCATCAAGCTAAGCAATGGAATTCCACCAAAGATGAGTTAGAAAAAACGAAAACTAACCTTGAATCTTTCCAAGCAATGCTGGACGAAACCCAGGCAGAGAACGAAGCGCTCAAATCAGATCAAGCCACCATTACCAAAGAAGCTATTGGTGAAGAGAAGTCGGAAGAGTTAGATAACCTACAAGAAGGTCAAAAGAAAGCGCAAGATACCATCTCCCGTTTACAGGTTGAAAACCGCCGCCTAGGCGAAATGGTCGAAAGCCTGATTTCCGAGGCTGATACACATGAATTGACCACATCTGGTCAACTCAAAAAGGAACTCAAAGAGGCACTAGAGCAAATTGCCTTACTCAAGAATCAGCTGGTTACAGTTGAACAAGAGGCCCTACAAAATTCAGGCACATCCACTGATGCTCCGGCAGATGTCATGACCGAGGAACAAGTTGAAGTGTTCGCCTCCATAGCCCAAGATTTACGCCAACCGATGTCATCGATTGTTGGATACACTGACCTCCTTTTGGGCGAGTCGGTGGGAATCCTTGGCGCGTTGCAACGCAAGTTCCTGGAACGCATCCGCGCATCCACCGAGCGCCTGGAGAGCCTGCTTGACGATCTCATACGCATCACAGTACTAGATGGAAAACAACTCAAACTCAATCCGGAAGCCGTTAATCTGGACAATGCTATAGACAAAGCCATCGCTGACACCAGCGCACAAATGCGCGAGAAGAATATCATTTTGCGCGTTGACCTGCCCGATGAAATGCCCAGTATTCATGCAGACAGAGATGCTCTACAGCAAATCCTGATTCATCTATTGAAGAATGCTGGCGCAGTCTCTCCTGCCGAGGGAGAGATCTTCTTGCGAGCCGAGATTCAGGATGATGAGAATGAGAAGGATTATGTCATCATCCAGGTAGCCGATCAAGGTGGGGGCATCCCCAAAGAAGATCTGCCACGCGTCTTCTCCCGTCTGTACCGTGCTGATAACCCGCTTATTGAGGGTGTTGGCGATACCGGGGTTGGGCTCTCAATTGTCAAAACTCTGGTTGAGTCGCATGAGGGGAGAATCTGGGTCGATACCGAGATGGGTAAAGGGTCTGCATTTAATCTATTGCTTCCTCTCTTTGATGGACAGGCAAATCCCCAAGGTGGGGAGGGATAGAATAGATGTTTCCACGCCGTGAACTCATTCTGGGGTTGGTCACAGCGCTAGCTTCCACATTGATTCTCGCGGGAAGTCTTGTCGTGGCAATGGCAGAAGATCAGGCCACAGTTGCCCAAATCCCTGTGGACACGAACACATCTACTATTACCCCATCTCCTACGATCACAGCTACACCTTTGCCCACCCAAAAACCAGGTGAACCGACTTATACACCATCTGCAACACCCCTTCCTTCAGACACTCCAACCAATACTAATGAAGCACCCTCCCCAACAACTTGTTCACATCCTTCAAGTTGGGGGGCGATCATCGTTCAGCAGGGGGATACCATAAACAACCTGGCAGCCAAACACAATACGAGTGTCGATGAATTGATTGATGCCAACTGTCTGCTGGTTAGTCAGTTGCTCCCCGGGAGCACACTGTACGCTCCAAAGCTGCAACCCACCCCAACCTTTATTTCTTGTGGCCCACCAGCAGGATGGGTGTATTACACAGTCAAGTCGGGAGATAATCTCTATCGCATCGGTCTGGCTCACGGAGTGAGTGTAGCTCAATTGCAGCAAGCCAATTGTCTCACATCCACGAATATTCGCGGCGGACAGCAGCTTTATGTACCTAATGTTCCCACGGTTGCCGTCAGTCCAACGTTCACATCCACGGCAACTATGACAACTACGGCTACGGCCACGTCGGCTGCGACTGCTACAGCCACTGCAACGTCGGGTGGTGCACCGACTGCTACATCTACCAATACAAGCGCGCCGCCACCAACATCTACTGCGACAACGGCACCCACTGAAACGAATACGCCTGTGCCCACAGTAACCGACACGCCAGTGCCAACCGAAACTGCGACATCAATTCCCTCACCAACAGCAACTCCTTAGGGGATATTCAGACAATCTAATCTGACAACAAACATGATGACTTTGCACAAACGATTGCTCTGGATACTTTTTTTTCCATCGCTCATACTAGGGTGTATTTCGCCATTGTTGGTAAGCGCCATCCCTTCAGATGCGGTCGCAAATGCGGTCGCAAATGCGGTCTCAGAAGCGGCTGCAAAACCCATTGATCTACAACAAGCCACCAACAACGGAGTTGTACTTGCTACGGTGGCTCATGATGCCACCGCGACCCCTACGCCCTTCCTGCCGATTCCACCTACCCCAACCTATATCCCCACGGCATTCCCAACACCCGAGCCAACCGCCACACCCAAACCAGAACCGCCGCCATCAAATAGTGCCGATTCTTCTCCCGCTGATCCTATCAACTATCCTCAGGACCAAGTTAATATTCTCTTGATGGGCTCAGATCAAAGAGTAGGTGAAATTGGTTTTCGAACTGATACTATCGTCTTGCTCAGCATCAACACCCGCAATAGAACTGCCAGCATGGTTTCCTTCCCCCGAGATCTTTATATCTACATCCCCGGCTATACTAACAATCGCATTAACACAGTGATGTATTACGGTGGATTTCCATTGATGAAGCAAACATTTCAGCATCACTTTGGCGTCAGGGTTGATCACTATGTTTTGGTGGGGCTGGAAGCCTTTATTGAAACTATCGACAGCTTGGGGGGAGTCAGCGTTCAGGTTGCCGAAAAACTAACTGACCAACGCACAGGATATGGATATTACACAGTCAAACCGGGCCGAGTGCTAATGAGCGGAGCGGACGCTTTGTGGTATGTGCGCGCCCGCTACACCACCAGCGATTTCGACCGTACCCGACGCCAGCAAGAGGTCATCCAGGCCATTGGGGAACGGTTATTGAGTATGAATGCACTCAGCAGCGCAGATGAACTATATGATATTTACTACAAATACGTCACATCGGACTTGAAATGGATTGACGTTGCACCCCTGGTTCCACTGGCTGTACAAGTTGGGGATCCCGACGACATTCAACGTTACGCCATCGGACGCGGCCATGTAATCCCTTGGACAACTCCTGGCGGCGCGCAGGTTCTTCTTCCCCAAGAAAGTGCTATCATCTCCGTACTGCGGCAGGCTGTTGGGGGGTACTAGGTTTATCCGAATTTAATCCCTTGTGCCAAAGGCAAATCGTTAGAATAGTTTATCGTGTTGGTTTGGCGGCGCATATACTGCCGCCAAGCATCTGAGCCTGATTCACGCCCTCCGCCGGTTTCTTTTTCTCCACCGAAGGCACCGCCTATCTCTGCGCCTGAGGTACCGATATTCACATTAGCAATCCCGCAATCTGATCCTTCAGTGGAGAGGAACATTTCCATTTCACGCATGCTGTCTGTAAAGATGGCGCTCGAAAGGCCTTGGGGGACTCCATTATGAATTTCAATGGCTTGATCAAGTTCATCATATTCCATCAGATATAAAACTGGGGCAAAGGTTTCCTCTTTGACAATGTCTGTTTGAAGGGGCATCTTGATAATCGTTGGCTCTACAAAGTTCGGTCCTATCTCTGGGAGTCTTTTGCCACCATAGATCACCTCTCCCCCATCAGCCTGAGCTCGCTCAACGGCGTCTACCATTGTTTGCACAGATTTATTGACAATTAAAGGGCCAACTAATGTTTCATTATCCAAGGGGTTTCCAATGCGTAGTTGTTCGTAAGCACTAACCAGTTTCTTTTCCAGTTTTGGGGCAACATCCTTGTGCACAATGATCCGTCGAGTAGAAGTACAACGCTGGCCAGCCGTCCCCACCGCGCCAAATAAGATTCCGCGGGTTGCCATCTCAATATCTGCATCTTCTGTGACTATAATTGCGTTGTTGCCACCTAGTTCTAATATCGTACGCCCAAATCGACGGGCTACTGCTTCCGAGACATGCTGGCCCACTTTTGTTGACCCAGTAAAAGATACCATAGGAATGCGATTGTCATTGATGATCAATTCGCCAATATCCTGGCCCGAACCATTGATCAAGTTGAACACACCAGTCACTCCATGATCAGCCATCACCCGGTTGGCGATATTCTGCACTGCAATCGAACACAGAGGAGCGAGTTCAGAGGGCTTCCATAACGCGCTATCGCCACATACTGCCGCGATAGCCGCGTTCCACGCCCAGACAGCTACTGGGAAATTGAAGGCGGTTATTACTGCTATCAATCCCAGCGGATGCCACTGTTCATACATTCGATGCCCTGGCCGTTCAGAATGCATGGTCAGCCCATAAAGTTGGCGTGATAGACCAACTGCGAAATCGCAGATATCGATCATTTCTTGAACTTCCCCATGTCCCTCCGCTCGAATTTTACCCATTTCGAGTGTGACCAGGTCACCGAGGGGTTCTTTCAACTCACGCAGCGCGTTCCCCAAATCACGCACCAAGGCGCCACGTTTGGGGGCCGGGATTGTCCGCCAGGATTTGAACGCGTCCTGGCCAGCAGTGACCACTTTTTCATACATGGATGGAGTCACCTGCACGACACTAGCAATTTCTTCCCCTGTGCTGGGATTATGTGAAACGATCTTCTTTCCTTTAGGGTCTTCCAACCAACCGTCGGGGCCAATACAAGCCCCGGGGTTGACTTCTTTTATGCCTAACTTGTCTAATAATGACTTCATACCGCTTTTCCTTTTGATGATTTTGAGAATTCAACAAGTCTACAGACGTGACAAAGGTGAGATTTTATACCTTCAGCTCAGATATCAAAGAACGCATATCGATTTATGCTACAATAACCACAACTGTGGCCTAACTAAGGGAATAGGAGCAAGAATGACTCTGCAAGGAAAAGGATTCTATATCTGGAAGATCAAGGATTGCGAAAACGGCGATGCCAACCAGATCGCCAACATTGCCAAAGCTGCAGGGCTTAGCCATGTACTGATAAAGATCGCCGACGGCATCTACACCTACAATTATGATTGGAACAAACGCGTTGATCTGGTTCCTCCCGTTGCCAACGCGCTACGAGCCAGAGGCATCAAGGTTTGGGGCTGGCATTATCTTTATGGGGATAATCCGAGTAAGGAAGCCAGTATTGCTGTTCAACGTATCAAGGGATTAAATTTGGATGGCTACGTTCTCGATGTCGAACACCAATATAAAGAACCTGGCAAAGCCACGGCAGCCAAAACATTTATGCGTGATCTACGTAATGGAATTGGGAATAATGTACCTGTTGCTCTCTCTTCGTATCGTTTTCCTTCTTTGCATCCAATCCCTTGGAATGAGTTTCTCGAGAAGTGTGATTACAACATGCCCCAAGTTTACTGGATGGGCGCTCACAACCCTGGGTCCCAGTTGGCCAGAACCCTCAATGAATTCGCAAGTTTGAAATACAAGCCCCCGATCATCCCCACAGGAGCCGCATTTACTGAACACGGCTGGACACCCACGACGCAAGACGTGCAGGAATTCCTGGTCACTGCGCGCTCATTCAACCTCAGCGCGGCCAATTTTTGGGAGTGGTGGAACGCCCGTGATGTGCTCACCCCCAAACACCAGATCTGGAATGTCATCGCTGACTATGATTGGGCTGGAGGCGGCGCACAAGATATCACCGCCAAATATATCGAAGCCCTAAATAGCCATGACTACAACAAGGTAGCCGAATTTTATACCGAGAATGCCGTTCATGTCACTGCAGCTCGAACCATCGTAGGCAAAGCCCGCATCAGAGGCTGGTATCGATCTTTCTTTTCAAGCCTGTTGCCCAATGGCATCTTTACCCTGACCGGCTTTTCGGGATCTGGTAATTCCCGCCATCTGACCTGGTCTGCCCGTTCGAGTACCGGAAACGTCAATAATGGCAATGATACTTTCGGCCTGATCGATGACAAGATCACCTACCATTATTTGCACTATACAATTTCGAAATCACATTAGAGCATTGCGAGCCTTCATTGGATGCGAAGCAATCTTATTATCAATGCGGTTACTCTTCCTTATTTAGATTTCTTCAAAGGTCTGGGAACATCCCAAGGAACAGTCATATCCAAAATCTGATCCCCAGAACGCACTTCCAGTACGGATTTGCCTTTTACCGCCACCCGTGTCTGCAAAGGTGCATCTCCCAAAGTGACCAACTTGGCGGCATATTTCTTCAAGTGCAGCGTGACTTGTTTCGTCTTGGTGCCAATCACACACCCCACCAGTGTCTTGCCTGCGGGGAGTTTCCAGGCTATAACACCTTTTCCATACCGCCCTTGAACGGGAAAATCTTCTTGCTTGACACGTTTCGCTCGGCCATCCGAGGCAATCAATAGGACCTCTCCTCGTTGTGGGATTAATTCAGCTCCCACGACTTCATCGCCTTTACCGAGCTTGATACCCATCACTCCGGCAGCTACAAGGCCCATAGGGCGCACATCCTCTTCCGTGAACCGGATGGCCATGCCGCTGGCAGCAGTTAGCAATATATCTTTCTGGCCATCGCTGATCTGAATCCAACCCAAACTATCGCCATCGTTGACTTTCACCAGCGTGAACGGCGTTGCCGCAGGCCCTGGAAATTCCTCGGCGCCTGTCTTTTTCAGCATGCCCTGGCGGGTTACCGATATAACAAACCATCCTTCATCTAATTGATCTTTTGCAGGTAAGGACAATAAGCCAGCGATTTTTTCTTTCTCACTCAATGATGAAACCTGATGGAATGGTAACCCGTTTTCAGGCTTATCGGTTTCAGGTATAGATAGCACTGGCAGAGAGGCTGCTTGTCCTTCAACTGTGACTAAATACAATGTATCGCGCGTATTCGCTCGGATGACTTGCTTGGGCGCAGCACTACCGCTGATGCGTGGTCGAGCATCTTTCGTGGTACGAGAAACTATTCCCTTCGACGTTACCGATACCCAAACCATCGTGTCCGGTGCCAGGCTGCTCATGCGCACAGGGATAGTTTCCACATCACCTTTAACCGAGACAATTTGTGTTCTACGCGGATCACCATAAGTCTCCTTTACCGCCTGCAGCTCATCAGCAATCACTTGACGCATCTTAATGGGAGATTTTAGCAAAGCCACTAAGGCGCGTATCTTGGCTTTGACAACCTTGTATTCTTGCTCAATTTTTTGACGCTCAAGGGCTGCCAGTCGGCGTAATGGCATATCTAAGATGGCCATTGCCTGATCATCGCTGAGTTTGAAACGTTTGCGAAGATTCTGTTTGGCAGTATCCACACGGCGAGATTTGCGAATAATGTCAATAACTTCATCCAAGTTTGCCAAGGCGAGCATCAACCCAGAGAGGATATGCTCCCGTTTGCGAGCGCGCTCCAACTCGAATTCGCTGCGCCGTTTGATGATCTCTAAACGGTGATTGAGATAAACCCGTAGGGCCTGCTTCAAATTGAGCAATCGCGGTTCGCCTTCTACGAGAGCCAACATGATCAAACTGAAAGTCGTCCGCATAGA
Organism: Anaerolineales bacterium; assembly: GCA_016785015.1. Lineage (GTDB taxonomy): Bacteria > Chloroflexota > Anaerolineae > Anaerolineales > UBA11858 > NIOZ-UU35. The sequence goes on along the minus strand of JADHTJ010000039.1, from coordinate 11,437 downwards.
GCTGTATTTATAGAGATCTTCCAGCACACTTTCTGGGTCGGCAGTCTTGGTTAGCTCAATAACCACGCGCACACCCTGACGGTCAGATTCATCCCGCAAATCAGCGATACCTTCGATCTTCTCTTCCCGAGCCAAGGTTGCAATACGCTCCAATAATGTGGTCTTATTGACCATATAAGGAATTTCTGTGACGACGATTCGGTGACGCCCCCGGCTCATCTCCTCAATATGGGCGCGTGCCCGAACCCTGATGCGTCCACGACCAGAACCATACGCTTTTTGCAAGCCCCCATTTTCAACCTGGTCGATAACGATGCCTCCTGTGGGGAAATCTGGTCCCTTGATGAATTTCATCAGATCTTCTACGCTGATATCATCAAGTGTTTTCCAGTTTTCCAACATGTAAATCAATGCATCCATCACCTCGCTAAGGTTATGTGGCGGAATGCTGGTAGACATACCTACCGCAATACCGGTTATTCCATTGACCAACAAATTGGGCAGCGCAGCCGGAAGAACATTTGGCTCGTTTAGAGTGTCATCGAAATTCGTCGAAAAATCAACCGTAGCCTTGTCAATGTCAGAAAGCATATGCGTTGCCAGTTGAGCCATGCGCGCTTCGGTATAACGCATTGCTGCCGGGGAATCACCATCCATACTGCCAAAATTACCCTGCCCATCGACCAATTGATAACGCATGGAAAAATCTTGCGCCATACGGGCCATGGCATCATACACAGCCATATCACCATGGGGGTGATATTTACCCAGCACCTCACCAACAATGCGGGCCGATTTTTTATAGCTTGAGTCGGGGCGAATGCCCATATCGTGCATAGCATACAAAATGCGGCGATGCACAGGTTTTAATCCATCACGCGCGTCGGGCAAGGCACGCGAAACAATAACACTCATGGCATAGTCCAGGTAGGACTGCTGCATTTCTTCTTCGATATCAATTTTGCGAATTAAGCCAATTTCCATGAAACGCTCCAAAACTTGTGATCGTTTTTATAAGTTTGGCTCACGGTAGGGGTATTCCAACGAGAACCTGCCAGCAGATGAGCGCAAAACTTTAATTGAAACATTTGTTCAGTATTATAACATGCACAAAAAAATCCCCTCTCACTCGATTTCAGTGGGAGGGGATTTTATCATGTTTATTTACCTAGTCAGCAGAGGGTTCTACTTCGACTTCTACCGTGTCTTCTTCTGTTACTTCTTCTACTACATTTTCAGCCATACCAGCAACTGGAAGATCATCATAGGATTCCGGTTCAGCAATCTTAGGGGCAAATGGACCCTCACTAAAACCTGTACCAGCCGGAATGAGTTTACCAATAATCACGTTTTCTTTCAAACCAAACAGTGGGTCTTCACTTCCGCCTGCAGCTGCTCGTGTTAATACACGGATGGTGTGCTGGAAGGAAGCTGCTGAGAGGAATGATTCTGTGCTCAAAGAAGCTTTAGTAATTCCTAAAAGAACCTCACGATATTTGGCAGGTCGTTCCCCTTCCGCCAACAAAACTGCGTTGCCTTTGAGTAACTCAAGACGATTGACCATATCACCAGGCAGGAATTCACTATCGCCGGGGTTGCTGACGATCACTCGCGACATCATCTTGCGGATGATAACCTCGAAGTGCTTATCGTGAATATTTTGTCCCTGCGAGCGGTATACGTTTTGAACCTCAGTAAGCAAGTACATCTGTGTCGCTTCGCGACCTTGAATACGCAAGAGGTCATGAGTGTTCAAAGAGCCTTCAGTCAAAGGCTGACCTGGTTCAACACGATCACCATTCGAAACTATCACGCGGGAATTACTGGGGATCTCATATTCCTCTTCGTCACGGATCTCACGTGAGACAATCACATGACCATCTTCAATACGTACACGGCCATCATGATCCGCAACGAGAGTTTTCTCATTGTCTTTCTTGTGGGCAACAACGACATCGCCTTTGGCGACTTCGTCCTCGTCCTTCACTAGCGCTTCCCAACCACGGGCAATCTTATAAGAGTTGCTGGTCATTTCGCTATGTACAACGTGAACAATTCTTAGATCATCATAACGCTCAGACTGCTCAATCTGGGCAACGCCAGCAATCTCACTAACAACCGCTTCGCCTTTGGGGTTCTTGCGCGCTTCGAAAATTTCTTCAACACGGGGGAGACCGGTAGTGATATCCGTTCCGGCGGCAACACCACCCGTATGGAATGTTCGCAGAGTCAACTGGGTGCCGGGCTCTCCAATGGATTGGGCAGCAACAATACCTACTGCGGAACCAATATCAACGATCTGACCGCGTCCCAAATCGGTACCATAACATTTCTGACAAGCACCATTTGCCAACTCACAAGTAAGCGGAGAGAAGACTTTCATCTCATCGGTACCTACTTTTGTGATCTGGCGAGTTTCTTCACGGTCGATCAGGTCACCAACATCGACGATGATTTCGCCAGTGTCTGGGTCAACGATCCGTTCAGCAGAAAATCGGCTGTATAAACGGCTACCCATAGATTGTCCGGCGACATCATCAGATTTGCGGATGATGATCCCATTCGTCGTTCCGCATTCTTCTGCATTGATAATGACATCCTGAGAAACATCCACCAAACGGCGAGTCAGATATCCTGCATCCGCGGTACGGAGGGCGGTATCTGCCAAACCCTTGCGGGCACCATGAGATGACAGGAAATATTCTAGAGAGGTCAACCCCTCACGGAAGTTGGACCGGATGGGCATTGGGATAATGCGCCCGGATGGGTCAGCCATCAAACCACGCATACCAGCCAACTGCGAAAGCTGGCCAAAACCACCTTTGGTAGCGCCGGAGTCAGCCATGGTGGCTAGGTCACCATGCGGATCCATATGTTCACGCACAGCATCACCAACGGCCGAGGTTGTGTTCTGCCAAACTTCAATTACGCGTTCATTCTGCTCTTGGTCTGTCAAGAGACCGCGCCTGAAGTTGCGTTGTACCTTTTCAACTTCCTGAAGCGCGTTATTAATAATTTCTTGTTTATTCGGGGGAATAGTGATATCAGCAACCGCGATGGTGAATCCAGATACTGTGGCGTACTTGAAGCCGATATCTTTGATATTATCGGCCGTGCGCACGGTTTCATCTTCACCACAGACCTCATAAACATCTGCAATCAGATCTTTAATACCGCCCTTCTCCAAGGTCTCATTCACGAAGAGAACCTTTTCGGGCAGTACTCGGTTGAAGAGCACGCGACCAATTGTGGTTTCAATCAAGCGAGTTTCAGCTTCTTGCAACCAGCTGCCATCTTCATCATACCAAGTTTCAGTGAGCAGTTTGATCTCAGTTGGAACTTCAACCTGATCAAGAGCGTACGCCATTTCAACTTCATCAAATGAAGAGAAGGCTCGGCCATCACCTTTATGCTCGCGGTTGTCAGTCTTTGTCAGATAGTACACGCCCAAAACCATATCTTTGGATGGGCTGACGATGGGTTCACCACTAGCGGGTTTAAGCAAGTTCTTACTTGATAGCATCAATGAACGCGCTTCGTTGACTGATTTTTCAGATAGGGGAACATGCACCGCCATTTGATCGCCATCAAAGTCAGCATTAAAGGCGGTACAGACCAGGGGGTGGAGTTGGATCGCTTTCCCTTCGATCAGAATAGGCTCGAAGGCTTGAATACCTAAGCGGTGCAGCGTGGGGGCGCGGTTCAACAATACGGGGCGTTCCTGGATAGCTTCTTCCAGGGCTTCCCAAACTTCGGGGCGGCCGCGCTCGATTAGGCGCTTGGCACCCTTGACGTTTGTAGCATAACCATTCTTGACCAATCGAGAGATCACAAAGGGGCGGTAAAGCTCGAGGGCCATGGTTTTTGGCAAACCACATTGATGAATCTTCAATTTGGGGCCAGAAACGATCACAGAGCGGCCAGAATAGTCTACACGTTTACCCAACAAGTTGCGGCGGAAGCGGCCTTTCTTCCCTTTGAGCATATCGCTGAGCGATTTCAGTTCTCGGCGACCACGCCGAGAACGGGCTTTGCCTCGCTGAGAGTTATCAACTAGGGAGTCAACCGCCTCTTGAAGCATGCGTTTTTCATTGCGCACGATGACATCAGGAGCCCCAAGTTCAAGCAGGCGCTTGAGACGGTTGTTGCGGTTGATGACCCGACGATAAAGATCGTTCAGGTCCGAGGTTGCAAAGCGACCACCATCCAATTGCACCATGGGGCGCAAATCGGGAGGGATCACAGGCAAGATCGTCATGATCATCCATTCCGGTTTATTGCCAGATGTGCGGAAAGCCTCAGCGATTTTCAATCGTCGTGTAGCTAAGCGTCGTTTTTGCTTGCTGCCAGAAGTGTGCAGTGTATGACGGAGTTCCACTGTAAGTGCATCCAGATCTAAGCGTCTAAGGATATCAAGGATTGCCTCGGCGCCCATATCCGCTTGGAAAACCTGCCCCCAGCGAGATTTCAACTCACGGTAACGCAGTTCACCCATAAAAGTCAGGGACTGCAGATCCATGAGTTCATCTCGTAAGCGGCGGTATTCGCCACGTGATGCAGCGATCTCACCTTCGAGATCTTCTTTTTTCTCAGTGAGTTTTTGCTCGGTTTCCGCACGGAGCCGCGCCATATCCAGCTTTAGGTGTTCCAATTCGCGTTGGCGCTGATCCTTGAGATCTGTTTCGATATCCTCAAGTCGTTCTTTGACAACTTGCTGGACACTGCCCAAATGCTGGTTACTGATCGTGTCTCCCGCTTCAACGATAACGATATCTGTGCCTGGGAAGGTAATTGCGCGCCGGGTAGATGTGCCATTCTTCTCTTGCAGATCCATTTCCAACTGCTGACCCTTTTTCATTACAGGGTCTAGTTCGGCAGCGATTTTCTCATCATAACTTGTTTTTAGTTCTTCCACTTTCTGCGCTAAAGATTCTAGCAACTCATCTCGTCCCAATTTTAGGGTATCAAGCTGCGTGTTAGCTTCATCTTTGATATCGGTATCGCCCCCAGCATATTCTTCATCGAGTCGGGCCAATGCTCGTTCGCGAGCATCTTCATCGACATAAGTAACTACATATTGGGCGAAATACAGCACACGGTCGAGATTGCGACGAGAAATATCAAGCAATAAGCCAAGATGCGAAGGTAATCGTCTGGCATACCAAATATGCGCCACAGGTGCTGCCAAATCAATATGACCCATGCGTTCACGTCGCACGGATGACTTGGTTACTTCTACACCACACTTATCGCATACAATGCCCTTATAACGGACGTTTTTGTATTTTCCGCAATAACATTGCCAATCGCGCTGTGGCCCAAAGATTGCCTCACAGAACAAACCGTCTTTCTCTGGGCGTAATCGCCTGTAATTGATGGTTTCGGGTTTTAGAACCTCACCATAAGACCAGCTACGAATCGTCTCTGGTGAAGCTAACCCAATCCGTAGAGATTTAAGCCCCTTTGTTTCCACGTGTGAGCCTCCTGAAAATTATCGATAATTCGAACAAATGTACTATTAATAAGACAAACAAAAGCAAGCGCATGAGATTTTCTTACCTCAAGCGCTCGCTGCATTTATCTATTCCTTATCGGATGTTGCATGCGCGCAGTATTATATAGGAAGCATCCAACCCAGTCAAGGCGCAAATTTGGAGTTTATTACGCTAATTTCAACAATTTACCGGTCATTATGGCGAAGTGGGATCTCAATATAGAAGATACTCCCCTCCCCTAGATTGCTTTCTAAGCCCAGTTTTCCACCATGGCGCTCGACAATCGATTTGACAATTGCAAGGCCTAATCCTGTTCCACGCTCCTTTTTTGCTTTTCGATCTGTGCCTCGATAGAATTTATCGAATAAATAGGGTTGATCTACAGGAGAAACACCGATTCCTGTATCTTCAACAACGATGAGTAGTTTTTGTTGGCGCGAATTTACACGCACCCAAACCTTCCCTCCCTCAAGAGTATATTTGACCGCGTTTTCTACCAAATTATGCAGTGCCTGTTGGAGCAAGGCTTGGTCAGCCTCAACAAGCGGGGATATGTCTTTGGCGATATCCGTACTCAAAGTAATCTTCTTTTGTTGCGCCTGCAATTGGAAAGATTCAACCACCCAATCAACAATATCTTGTACGGGGACCATTTCTAATTGCAGCCCCACGCCTGCTTCGATACGGCCGAGGTCTAGAAGATTATTGACCAGTCTTGATATGCTCTCAATTCCTACAACAATTTTTCGTACATATTCCGCTTGCTGATCATTGAGTTCACCAACCATCTCCAACATGGTAGCATAACCGCGCATTAGGGTCAGCGGGGAGCGTAAGTCGTGACTAACTGTTGAGACAAATTCTGACTTGAGAGCATCGAGTTCTTTAAATTGAGTAACATCTTTCAGAACACACACTCTTCCAATATCCTGACCATCAACATTTATCGTTGAGGCAGTTGCCATAAAGGTACGACCTTTGGGAAGATCAACTTCTACAGATTCTGTAGAATCGCCAGAAAGGCGTAATAAATTTACCAATTCAACTTGTTGAATTACATCTTCAACTGGTTTGCCAACTCGTACATCGATTCCTACATCTAAAGCCTGCCATGCTTCAGTATTCATTAAGAGCATATTGTCGTTTTGATCTGTGACTAAAACAGGGTCCGGAGTCGAGGCTAATATTGCAGCCAAACGTTCTCGCTCAAATTCAGCTGTCATGAATAAGTGAGCATTTGCAGCGGCCAAAGCCGCCTGACCACCCAATGTTGTGATGAATTGAACTTCTTGATCTGTGAACTTGTGATGGTCAGTATACGCCACCCACAAAACTCCGTAATAGGTCCGTTCATGATAAAGCGCTACTGCTGTCAAACTTCCCATCCGAGGAACACCCTTCTCAAAACTCAACAATGGTGTTCTTGCTGGATTGTTTAGCACGATCCTACCCTTATCATGATTTTTCATGATGTCCAATAGCTGGTCGTCGTAGAAAGAGAGGGCATTTGTATCTTCACCGGCACCATATCGAGAGGTCATTTTCCCGTTCGGGGTAGCATCTGGCACAACATCAGGCGTTAGTGCAATACGAGCAGAACTTGCACCGATGGTCAGCGACGAATCTAGGATTGGCCGCAAAGCTTCAGTAATCTCCAAGTTTGAGGCGACACTCTGGCTGACAAGCAATAAGTAATTGAGCTCATCCAAACGAGCTTTCAAACTGGAGCGCATTTTTTCAAAAGCATTGCGCAACCGTCCCGCCTCATCAACACCACCCTGCGCCAACACATGATCAAGCTGGCCTTGGGCAATTCTTTCCGCTTCACCGGTCAAAGATTTTATTGAAGACGTGATTACTCCCAAACTCAGCCGCATCAACATAATAGCAACGCCAATCAACAAGCAAATCATTATCAGAATTGGCGCAGCGATATCTAAAGCCAACTGCTGTGCTTGACTCGCTGGAACCATCAAAACTGTCCCCCAAGGCCGCCCTACAGTCGGGCGAGAGAAAACTAACAAGCGCGTGCCATCAGGGGCAGATCCGTCAAAGAATTCCGCATCATTACCAATGGGAGAAGAGTATTCAGAAAAAATCCACCTCGAATCTGAGTGGTAGAGAATCTGGCCATTTTCATCAACAAGCAAACCTACACCCCCAATCTCTGATACACTGTTCAAATTTGTCAGGATTGATTGGGTATAGGGGTTGCTAATCAGATCCGTCCTTCCGATGAGAACCCCAGAAACCTGATCCAGGTCATTTGTAATGGCGGCCAAAAAAGAAATTTGAGCAGATTCATCACCATTTAGGGATGAAATTGCATAAACCTGAACTGGCACCCCAGCAATGGCCATTTCGATACCGATTTGCTCTTCCAAGGGAGAATACAGATCATTAAAATTACCGGCAGGGAATGCTGCAACCTGTCTATTTTGCTGGTCAATAATAAATAACTGCTTAAAGAATGGTACCGAACGATAATTGTCTGATAGCGCTTTGTTTAGTTGCAGGGGGGTATCTATAGATAAATTAATACTCGAAGCCATCTCCAGTATTAGATTCTGCCCGGTATCAAGGAAATATGGCATTCCACTGGCAGCAACATCCGTGGCGGCTGACATTCGATCTTGCAACAGCCTTCGTGCAGCATTACCCGCGACAATCCAATCCCCAGCAGCAAAAAACACAAATAACAAAACAAGAGCTGGAGTCAATAAATATGATATGCGGGTTTCTAAGGAGCTTTCCGAAGGGGAAGGGAGCCAAGGAGGTTGGCCACCCCAATCATTGGGGAATGCAAATCTAAAAACTTCTACAAATAACCCTGCCACTATAACTGGTGCAACTACTGATAAGGTAGATGGGCCTACACTTGTAATCGCATAATCTAACTTCCCAGCCAATGATCCATCAACAAATAGAAGCGAACTTAAAATAAATAAGAAAGGATATATAAAAGATACAACAATAGCTGAAATGATAGGATGTCGAAAACCCTTAAACCAAGCAGTTCGATAAATCTGATTGCTGGACGCAGAAATAAATATTGCCAGTGATGCAAATTCGAGAGAGGTAAATATGGAATGTGTTCCCCAAAACCCTACGAACAACCCCGCAACCAGCGCCAAAACAACTGCAGCAATTGGACCCAAAAATCCCGCTGCAACCATCCATGGGAAGGCCGCCAACAACATCATCGGCAATCTACCAGGATCATATGCAATCACTGGAAGAGATAATGTCTCAACCGACGGCAATTTAACACCAATGTACGAACTCGTCAGTGGCGTAATAATTAATAGACTAATGAATATTGCCCAATGAGATGTTCCCCAAGTTTTATTATATTTACGCCAAACGTAAATTAAATATCCTAAGATAAATAGCCAGGCAATAAGGCCTAGCCATCCTCCAAACCCGTTGGGAAATATAAAAAAAGAAGAATCTTGTAACAAGGATAATATCAAGGACATGAGATTGCTAGTACTGAGGTAATCTTACGTTCATATTATAGCATTACTCATTATCATTCAAGAGTATCTTCAGACGCACGTGAAAAATCGGCATATTCACCCCTACGATGTTCTGGTAGAGTCTTGGCCAATACATACATGGCTTCATCAGTCATTTTTTTCAGCGTTTCCCCCTTTGCATGGGAAAATTCTGGTTTATACCGAAATGGTTTTCCAAAACGAATGTGAGCGCCTGGCTGTTTCCAACGCTTATCAGTGCGGAATACTGGGAACCCAACAGTGCCTTCAATGGCAACGGGAACAATGGAAGCCCCACTTCGGGATGCTAGATAAGCTGCACCATCTCGACCTCGTTGCAAACCATCACCTCGGGTACCCTCAGGGGCGACTAGAAGGCATTCACCAGCCTTCAAAACTTCGAGAGCTTGCCTTATTGCACTGCGATCGATCTCATCGCGCTTGATCGGAATCACGCCCCACAAACGGGGAAAGACTCCTAAAAACGGAATTTCGTAAACTTCCATTTTTGCCAGAGGCACAATATCCCTTTTCGCAACGAATAAAACAGCTATGGGGTCAACGAAGGCAATATGATTGATGAGAAATATTACAGGGCCCTCTTCGGGAATATTCTCATGCCCCTCGACATGATCCAACCGAACCAATAATGTAAATCCAATTGTCTTTAGAAGAAACCGTAAAAACAGGCGGATGGGAACCCATGCCTGGTGGTTATATCGTTTCAGTTTTTTCTTACTCAAAGGGAGATTCCTCCTTCTCCTGCAAAGTGCTGTAAACCCCTTGATATTCGGGTGGTAAAAGTTGAGCCATCGACTCCATGATCTGATCAGTGCCATCTTTTAGCTGCTGACGCCGGTCACCTTTAGTTTCCAACCTGAAGGGAGTACCAACCGTCACAGAAACCTTTGTACGGCGCAAGCGCTTCAAGTTCCCATAAATGCGCCAATTTTCAGTTCCTGTAATGGCAACAGGCAAGATGGGCACATCCGTTTTGAGCGCAAGATACGCTGCACCGCTGGTTCCTTCTTCCAAAGATCCAGTAGTACTTTCACGGCCTTCAGGTGCAATTGCAACGATACGGCCTTCAACCAGTCCCTGCAAAGCAGCACGAATCGCCCGCCGATCCGGGCTTCCTCGATGCAGCCAAATAGTGCCATAAGCTTCCATCAACCAACCGGCAATGGGGAAATCATATAATTCAATCTTTCCCAATATCTCTACTGGAACCAGCGACAAAGCCATGCCAACTACTACGTCAGCATCCCCCAAATGATTTCCAACAACGAGCAGTGGCCCATACTCAGGGAAATACTCTCGACCGCGCACATCGAGTTTTATGACTAACCTAACCACCAAACGTAAAAGGACATGAATTAGGCGGCGTACGAGGCGTCTCTTTAGCGTCAGTTCTGGGAGTCGCACTAATTCCGGTCTATAGACACTGCTAATCGGTTTAGGTGGTTTCGTTGACATATTCAGGCATGTTCAGCGTAAATGCCTCGATACTCTACTGGTAATAATGCTGCGATCTGCGCCATGACCATATCGGCATTCTCTTGGCGAGCTTGGCGACGCGCTTTACCGCGGCCCGACACTGGGGGTAGATTAACAGGGCGGCCAATGGACATTTCAATCGTTGGTCTTTCGGCTCGTAAAGCACGCTCCAAAAAATCATCTGTGCTGCCCACTACACCTACGGGCACAACCGGCACCTGGGCTTTGTCCATCAAATAAGCAACTCCTGGCTTCGCCCGCCGCATACCTGGCTGATGCGAACGTCCTCCTTCGGGAGCTAACAAAAGAGGATAGCCCGATCGTAAAACAGATAAAGTGATATCCAGCATTTGGCGATCGTACTGCCCGCGGTGTATGGGAATACCACCATAAAGCCGCGCCAACAACCCTTGGCCCGGTCGATCCCAGACATCTGCCGCGCCGGCGACTTCGAAAGACATCGGCCAGAAAGCGGTCACAAAGGGAGCTTCGAATAAAGAGACATGATTAATGGCAATGATATAAGCGCCATCTTTAGGCACGTTATCCAGGCCAGAAACCTTTACGCGACTTATAAAGTGAAACACGCCCCGAAATAAGGCTCGTATAAATGGCCGCAAAATGCGCACATACCAAGCGGGTCGATAAATTTCAGTCATGCCCTCGCTTTTGACTCTGTCCTCTTGCCATATCAATAGTCGCTTGGAGAACTCTCTCAATACTCAAGTTATCTGAATTAATGACAACTGCATCGGTCGCGGCGCGCAGTGGAGCCACATCCCTGGTGGAGTCGATCTCATCACGCATGCGCATAGCAGCCAGGATAGACTCTAAAGTTAAATCTTCGCCGCGAGCGATGCATTCTTCATAACGTCGACGGGCGCGTTCTTCCACCGAGGCATCTAGATATATCTTCAAATCAGCATCCGGCAGCACAATGGTGCCAAT
>JADHTJ010000204.1 GCA_016785015.1 Anaerolineales bacterium | reverse complement strand
TGTATGGGACGTTTGTTGCCAAAAAGGAGTGGCTATAGCTAACAAGTTTTGTTCGTAGGTTTGCCGTTCTATAAATGCGGAGTTTCCATCTAAGTTTGGGGTTGGTTCTGTGGATGCCACGAGGGTAATACTGTTCCCGGGCATCAGTTCTGCCTGGAACTCCCCACTGTAGAGGTTGTCTTCTAACTCTTCGAGCCCGCGGAAGGCCTCGATGCTCAAGTAATAATTCTGATACCACTGGTGTTGAGCAGATGCTGTTGCACCAGAACTCAAAAGATAGTATGGTGTGGCATCCTTGTGTGCGCTAAAACGCAGGCCGTTCTCTACGGGGTTGACCTGCATCTCCCAATCCCCTGCGCGTGTGCTGGCGTGGTGATCGCGATAGTTGACGATGGCCTTGATGCGCAGTTCGAGTGGGCTGCTTCCCTGCACGAAATTGTAGCGCACGTAGGTGGTATTTTTTCCATACTCCATCCAAATTCGCTTCTCCAGCAGGGCATTGGCATTGGCAAATGTCCAGACTGGGGTTGTGCCTTCCAGGCGGAAGCTTTCGATGTGAAGATAGCCTTGGGGTTCAATGGCCCCCCTCGGTCCCCCCGATTTCGGTGGTATGGCTGAGGCCCCCCAATGGTTGGTGAATAGGGGATACTCTTCCCCGTCATAGAGCACGCTCGCATCGTATTTGCTCACCAGCAGGGTGCGCTCCAGAGGTGGTTTGAGCGCCGCGATGAGCAAACCGTGATAACGGCGCGTGAGCACTCCGGCGATGGTTCCCGAGGCATAGCCGCCGATGCCGTTGGTTACCAGCCATTCGCGAGAGGAGGCGGTGTCAAAGTTGTTACAAATATTGCGCCAGAATTGGACCATTTTTTCTGAGAGTCTCTCTCACAACTCCGAAAAAGGGTTGCTGATCTCTACCCCACGAACCATTTGTCCTGTTTGTAAATCCTCGGTATATAAAATCTCGCATTCACCTTTAATAGCTGCTGAAATGATCAAAGAATCATAGAAGGAATAGCCAGTTTCGTCCTGAATTTCCAAACACGCCTCATACAATTCAAGATCGGGATAAATCTGGCACAATGGATTCAACACTTGCTGCAAATACATTTTGCTGTCTTCCAATTTCATGGGTACTGCAAATTTCCGGGTAGCAACGTTCAGAAATTCCTGGATCACTTGCGTACTAATAACTCCTGAACCTGTGTTAATAGCTTGCTGAACTACATCAATTGCACAAGCTTTCTTCGCTGGGGCATTATTGTCAAAAGTATAGACAAAGATATTTGTATCTATGAAGAATTTAGCGCTCATTCATTTCATCCCGACTAAAGTTACGCCCAGCGTTCACATATGCAAAGCGATCCATAAGGGCTAAGAAATCTTGCGCGTTTTGAGAACGTAGAGCATATTTTTCCAGCCAACGCCGGAATTCTGCATTGAGCGTGGTATTTTCATTCATAGCGCGCTTACGTGCACTTTGAATTATGTTTTCTTCTGCACTCAGGGTGATATTTCTTTTCATAATGCACCTCAACAATTGTTTTTGCACTACGTATAGTGTACACGAATCGTCGTGTAAAATCAAGTGTTGTTTTGCTCTTTCTAATCAGCAGAGCTTGTGAATTTATTTATTGTATCCAAAGGTGAGTACAGATACTCCTAAACCGTTGAACGTGAAACGTGATAATCGAAATTGTAATTCTCGCTCCCCGCTCTCTGCATCACGCTAACCGCTTTTTCTCCCCCCACTTTGCTGAATTAGCTTCGCCACCAGCGCCGTCCAGCCAGTTTGATGGCTGGCACCTAACCCCACACCGGTGTCACCGTGGAAGTATTCGTAGAACAGGATTTGATCGCGCCAGTGAGGATCGTTTTGAAAGATAGGGTTGTCTCCATAGAAAGCACGCTGTCCGGCATTATCACGCAAGAAAATCTTGGTCAGGCGGCAAGAAATTTCAGCCGCGACGTCATCGAGCGAAGTTTTCTTTCCAGAGCCAAAAGGCAGTTCCACTTGTAGTTCATCCCCGTAGTAGTGATTGAATTTCTGCAAGGCCTCGATCATCAAATAGTTGACCGGTAACCAGATCGGCCCGCGCCAGTTGGAGTTGCCACCGAACATGCCCGTTGTAGATTCCCCCGGCTGGTAGCTGACGGTGTGGACCTGTCCGTCGACCTCAAAAGAATATGGTTGCTCCTGATGCTCTTTGGAGAGGGCGCGCAGCCCATAGTCCGACAGGAATCTTTCTTCATCGAGCATGTGTTCAAGCACCCGGGCTAATTGGGTCTGGCTGACCAAGGAAAGCAATCGACGGTTCCCGACTCCAGGTTCAATAAGCGAAGCCACGTTCTCGACCAAGTGGGGGCGGTACTTAATGAACCAGTCCATGCGCCGTTTGAATCGGGGTAATTTCTCCAGCAGATCTGGCTCCAGGGTTTCGACGGCGAACAAAGGGATCAGCCCAACAAAAGAGCAGATTTTCAGGGGAATGTTATGGCCATCCGGGCTGTGGATCACGTCAAAGAAGAAACCCTCAACATCATCCCACAAGCCTTGCTCCCCAAACTGGCCGTTGATGGCATTGGCGATGTAGATGAAATGCTCAAAGAACTTGGTGGCCATATCTTCATAAGCGGGTCGGGTGCGAGCCAGTTCCAGGGCGATGGCCAGCATATTGAGGCAGTACATGCCCATCCAGGCCGTGCCGTCAGCCTGTTCCATATGTCCGCCAGTGGGCAGGGGAGCGCTGCGGTCGAAAACGCCGATATTGTCCAGGCCCAAAAATCCACCCTGAAAGACATTGTTGCCATCAGCATCCTTGCGGTTGACCCACCAGGTGAAGTTGAGCAGCAGCTTCTGAAAGACGCGTTCTAGAAAATCGGTGTCTGCCACCCCGGTTACATTTCGAGCGATTTTGTAAACGCGCCAGGCCCCCCAGGCGTGGACGGGGGGATTGACATCTCCAAAAGCCCACTCGTAAGCGGGAATTTGCCCATTTGGATGCATATACCATTCCCGCAGCATTAAGATGATCTGGCGTTTGGCCCATTCCGGGTCGATCATGGCGATGGGCAAGGTGTGAAAGGCCAGGTCCCAGGCTGCGTACCAAGGATACTCCCACTTGTCGGGCATGGAGATCACATCCAGGTTGTAAAGATGGGTCCAGCCTTTGTTGCGGCCGCGTTTGCGTACTTCAGGGGGCGGTGGTCCAACGGGGTCGCCATCCAACCACATCTCCACACCGTAGTGATAGAACTGCTTGCTCCACATCAAACCAGCAAAGGCCTGACGCTGGACATTCCGTTCGTCGGCGGTCAAGTCAGGATTCTGAATAGCGGCATAGAAATTATCCGCTTCCTGGATGCGTTGGGTGAAGATGTTATCAAAACCTTCGAAGGGGTTGTCTTGTTCCCGATCCGAAAAGCGCACCTGGACGGTGAAAGTCTCCCCAGGGGCGAGGTTTGTGTGAAAGTGGGCCGCAGCCTTGGTGCCCGTTTTCTTTGGATTAACGCGCTCTAGCTCCCCGTTGACGACAGTGTCATTGATACCATCCTTGACATAGGGGCTCGGGTTGGGCGTGTCAAACAAACGCTCGTAATTGGTCTCATTTTCAGTGAGAAGAAGAGCAGGGTCGCCGTTATCGGCTTGCGTATACCACCAACGCTCACCCAGATGACGATCTTTGGCGTGGATGGTGCTGCCGTCTAAAGCTTGCAGTTCCGGTTTGGGACGCTCGTATCCCCATGACCAGGTGTTGCGGAACCAGATATGCGGCAGCACATGGATGGGCGCAGGCTCGGGTCCGCGATTGATCACTGAGATACGGCAGAGGATATCTTCTTGATCAGCCTTGGAATATTCGACAAAGACATCGAAATATCGTCCTTCGGCAAATGCATCGCCCAGGGCATCGATCAGCTCAAATTCAGGCTCATCCCGGCCGCGGCGTTGATTCTCCTGGATCAGCGAGTAGTATGGATAAGCCACCTGGGGATACTTGTAGAGCATCTTGGCATAGGAATGTGTCGGCGTGCTGTCCAGGTAGTAGTAATACTCTTTGACATCTTCGCCGTGATTGCCCTGGTTGCCGGTCAGGCCGAAGAGCCGCTCTTTGAGAATGGGATCTTGACCATTCCACAACGCCACAGCCAGACAGATATTCTGGAAACGGTTGCAAAATCCGCCCAAGCCGTCCTCATTCCAACGGTAGGCGCGGCTGCGGGCGTGGTCATGGGGCAAGTATTCCCAGGCTTCGCCGGTGGCGCTGTAATCCTCGCGCACGGTTCCCCAGGCGCGCTCACTGAGGGAGGGGCCCCAGTTTTTCCAGTCTGCGATACGGGCCTCGGAATCAGCCATTCGTTGGTGTTCAGCGGTATTAGTAAGGGACATTTTGGTCACTCTTATTTGAGAGTTTGAGCGATTTCTTTCTTACGATTCATATACTTATAGAAAGCGTTTCATTGAGGGGAACCCCAATTTAAAAATGCAAGGAATGGTGATTTTCGTGGTGTTCAAAACATCGCCTTGGGTAAGCCGGACTTCGAGATCCTCAGCCCTCTGCAACTACCGCTGTCTGAGGCTCTCGCATGCACTGAGTTCATCGAAGCGAAGACAGCGCCTTTCGGCCAATTCAACACCACTATTTTGATCACTCCCAAAATACAAGTGATCTGGCGTGAAGATTTGTCCGGAATATTTTAAGGACGCTGCCAGATAACGGGCTTGATCACATCCCAAGCTTGACCCAATGCGGCTCCAATGGGGATGATTACGATAACGCAGGCTAAGGCCCAACCTGCCAGCGCGCGCGCCGAAACTGGTTGCGGGCTGATTTGCTGTTTCTCTTCGGTTTGCAATTGCTTCAAATAGCGGATCATGATCCACCAGTTCAAGATTGTCATAGCGACCAGAATGATGATCAAAGAGATTTCCAAGTATTCGCCATAGATCGAGAAAGAAGGCCCGGCCCCGGCAAAATAGTCGATCCCTATCAGGTACAGCAAGGCCATATAGCCGCCATTCCATAAGGTATGTAATCCAACAGAGAACAGATAGGCGCGGGCTAAGCGCCCAAACCAGCCTGGGTTTCTCTTGCGTTCGCGATAAAGCGCCAAAACGATGATGGCTGCCCACAAGGCGTGGTCAACGGCCCCAATGCCGCGTAAAGCCGTAATGCCCCCCCATGACCAGCCATAGAATTGAGCAAATAATCCCTGATAGCGCATATTCTCTAAGACCGCGAACCCCGCACCGGAAGCCAGGCCAATGGCGAAAGCGGTGCGCTCGTTTTGGATGCGTTTACCCATCAGACCGGGCCCAAGTGCTTTGGCAAGCTCTTCAGGAAACGGGGCTTGCAGTGCGATAGTGATCAGATAGAAAATTAGCAAGGGCGAATAAAACAAACGCTCGAAAAACTCTGGTCCGCCGGGATCGAAAACATATAAGACTTCTTCAGCCATATAGCCAAGAGGTTCGATCAACAGATAATAGACATAGGGTACGACACTGCCAAGAAGCACCGTGACAATTATGGACAGCGTCCCCCCAGAGATGAACATCAACGATGCCTGCCGCCAGGTTATTGGCCATCCCAATCGTCGGTACGCAAAAGCCAGCGCCGCCAATACGGGCAGGGATGCGCCGAGTACAAACACTGCTGGGAAGAAAAATGATACGAATGAGTCTCCATACCAATTTTCTCCGCGCCCAATAATTATTAAATTCCCAATTCCCAAGACCAAGGCAAATGCAATGTAAAACAGGTGGAACCGCGGCATTTGTAATATTCTGGAAGAGCGGCCACGCAAGGACTGGATGCCATGATAGAGCGCAAATCCACCCCCAACTAAGCCCAGGAAAATTGCGCCCGTAATGCTCAACTCGCTGATCAGCATATCCCCACCGAAGAACTCGTAGAGACTTAATTCTAGATAACCGCTGCCCGCAGAAAGTCCACTAAATAGGAGGAAAATGCCTCCGGTTATAGAGATTATGGCTAAGGTTTTAGTATTTTTCATCTCTGCCACCTTTACTCCCAATTTTCCAATTGCTCGCGGAATTCCCGCGCCCTGGGTACAATCCAGCGTTCGGCGAAGAGCGCTGCAATGAGTAGAATCAGCCCCACACTACCAAAGATCAACCAGCGGGTGAGGGTAGAGCCGCCCAAAAATACCACCACAATTTGCCCAAAGGTATTCACCACATTTGCAACCAGTCCAATCAAAAAAGGTATTTTCCGGCGCTGCTGTGCCCCCCAAACCAATATCAGCAGCCCTTCTACGAGCAGGAGCAAGAAATACCAGAATCCACTTTCCAGGTTGAGTGATTGGATAAACGATGTGACCAGCATGATCGCCAGTCCCAGGCTTTCTAGCAGGAGTGCGAATTGCGTTCTGTTCCGTCGCCGCTCGAATACCCCAATGCCGATAAAATACAATCCCGCCGGAATGGCATACCATTGGGGTTGTAGAATGTCCCAGCGGATGAGCAACAGCACGAAGGCCAGTTCCAGCATTGCAACTGCGGCATAGCCCAGCCGGTAATATTCATTTTTGTAGGCAACTGCCAGATATAAAGCTCCAGCAAAGGCTAGCCCTAATGCTGCTTGGGTGGTGTGGGATGAAATGAACAAAAGGGTGATGCCTGCCCCCAGGGTATTGATTCCGATTCCGAAATGGGTCAGTGGTTTGGCAAAAATCGCTAACCCGGAATTTTGAGAGGATTCTGTTTCTCCAGGGCGCAGCCGCCCATTGAGATCTTCGACCAACCT
>JADHTJ010000203.1 GCA_016785015.1 Anaerolineales bacterium | reverse complement strand
TCCGCCTCCTTCTCAGGATTGCCGAATTAGACCCTATTTTCAGAACGATCTATTGATGGTCCGGTTGTTAATGTGCGGAACGATCTGTTGATGGTTTACTTTATAAATCCGGAACGATGTCTTGATGTATCACAAGTAATCAATAAACGGTATTCACACCGCCGAGAAAAACCCTCGGCGGTTATTCTTTTAAGGCTATAATTCCATTATGACTTCCTACGGCCTTTCCCCTGAGGGCGCATTTGAAGATACTCTGCGAGATGGTATCACTGCTGCCAAGAATGACAGCCACAAGCTAGCACAACGTTTGCTGGAACGTTGCATTCGCATGAATCCCCACGATGCGCGTCCCTGGCTGTGGTTGACCGAAATCACCGACGATGCCCAAGAAAAACGAGAATATCTAGAATCGGCCTTGGCCGCAGATCCCAACAATATACTCGCCCGCAGGGGATTAGCATTACTCACTGGCAAGATCAGGCAAGAGGATTTAATGCCTATGGGGGAGGGAGTGCAACCCAGTGAGAACCTGGAACCTGTTGCGGCTCAGACTGAAAAAAACCTTGCCTGTTCCCAATGTGGGGGCGAGACGAAATTCAATCCCCAAAGTCAAAAACTGATTTGTTTATATTGTGGCTTGGAATCGGAGATCAACGCCCAACTGGCAGCCGATAGGGGCGAGCAAGTGCTCGAATTTATGCTGCCAACTCAACGGGCGCATCATTGGGCTGAAGCACAACATCATCTCAACTGTCAAAAATGCGGCGCTGATAGCCTATGGCCAACCGGTCAGCGTGCTTTGCGTTGCCCATTTTGTGGGTCGAATCAACTTATCGAATCTCAGGAAACCAAAAACCTGGTCGATCCCCAGGTCATTGGTCCCATAGAAATTGATGAAAAGAAGGCGCTGCAATTTGCCAAAATTTGGTTGGGCAAGGGGTGGTTCACTCCGGATGATTTATCTACTTCCGTATCTGTACAAAAGACATCCCTACGCCCGGCGTATTACCCATTTTGGACATTTGACGGCACCTTGGAATTGCATTGGCGCTGTGAGGTCAACGCAGGCAGCGATGACAACCCTCGTTGGGAGTCACAAACTGGCGTGGAGTACCAGATGTTCGATGACATGCTTGTCCCAGGAAGCAAATCTATTACCTACCAACAAACAGACAAGATTGGCCCCTTCAAGCTCAAAGAAGTCGTCGAGTTCAAACCCGAATTTTTGGCCGGTTGGCCAGCCCTGACCTATGATATTTCCCTGTCTGATGCAACCCTGGCAGCGCGAGAAAATATCATCCGTAAGTTCCGCAGAACTATGCACCACAAGATCTTACCCCACCGTCAAAAGCGCAACCTTTCAACCGGAACGCATCGATGGAGCGGTATGACCTATAAATATGTGCTGCTACCGCTCTGGGTGGGCACATATCAATATAAGGGTCAGAACTACTCAATCCTAATCAACGGTCAAACGGGAAAAGTCAGTGGGAAAAAGCCGCGTGACACTGTTAATACCGTTGCTATCATCTTAAGTGTCATCCTTACGGTAATAGCCATCTTAGTTGGCTTTTTCATTCTGGCCACCGAAATGGGTTGGCTAAGCAACTAATGATGAATGATGAAATATAAATTGTGAGTTGTTAATTTGGGTAGTTCACAATTTGGCATTCACAATTCATCATTAGCAATTACAACCCCTCCGGGTATAATCCCACGAAATCTGATCACGAAAATTCGAATACTGCGTGGGACTTCTCACTTCCAACATCTAATTTCAAACTTCCAACTTATGAAACAAACACTCGATTTTCAATCCATCATTATCACCTTACAAAATTTCTGGAATGAAAAAGGATGCCTGATCTGGCAGCCTTATCATACCGAGGTTGGGGCTGGCACCATGAACCCCGGCACTGTGCTGCGCGTACTTGGTCCTGAACCCTGGAACGTAGCCTATGTGGAACCTTCCATTCGCCCCGATGACGGTCGCTATGGTGAAAATCCCAACCGTTTCTATCAGCATATCCAATACCAGGTCATTCTTAAACCCGATCCTGGCAACCCGCAAGACCTCTATTTGCAATCGTTGGTGGCGCTGGGGATTGATCCCCACAAACACGATATCCGCTTTGTGGAAGATAACTGGGCTCAACCGGCCATCTCTGCCTGGGGCTTGGGGTGGGAAGTCTGGCTGGATGGGTTAGAAATCACCCAATTCACCTATTTCCAACAGGTCGGTGGGCAAACCCTCGATCCTGTGGCCGTCGAACTGACTTATGGTCTCGAACGCATTGCCATGGCCATCCAAGGCGTGCGCGATTTCCGCGATATCCGCTGGAACCAGAGCATGACCTATGGTGATGTCTATCTTGCGAATGAGAAGGAATCCAGTAAATACGCCTTCGAACTGGCCGATGTCGAGCGCCTGCGCCAAATGTTTGACCTTTATGAAGCCGAAGCCGAAGTCTGTCTGGAAAATCACCAGGTTCTCCCCGCCCATGATTACGTGCTCAAGTGCTCGCATACCTTCAATGTGCTCGATACGCGTGGAGCCGTAGGCGTCACAGAAAGAGCAGCCTACTTCCGTCGTATGCGCGGTCTATCCCGTCGCGTTGCTGAGGCGTATATCGAGCAGCGCACGCGCATGGAATTCCCCTGGCTTAGTAAAGAAAGCGAGGGAGCACAGGAGCATGGGAGCACGGGGGAATTTCCCCTGCACCCCGACTCCCCAGCACCCTTGCTCATAGAGATCGGCACCGAAGAACTGCCCCCTGGCGACCTGGAAGACGCGCTGAAGCAGCTAAAAGATCGCCTTCCTGCTTTGTTAGACGAACTCCGTCTGGAACACGGCGAGATCAAGGTTATGGGTACCCCCCGTCGATTGGTCATCCATGTTGATGATCTAGCTCCTCAACAGGATGATCTCGAAGAGTTGGCAAAAGGCCCTCCAGCCAAGCGCGCTTTTGACGCCGATGGCGTTCCCACCAAAGCCGCCGAGGGCTTTGCCCGCTCTAAGGGTGTTGATGTGAGCCAATTAGAAGCGCGCGAGATCGACGGTGGTGAATATGTTGTCGCGGTTGTAAAGCAAGATGGCCGGACATCTGCAGATGTGCTCACCGAGGCGCTGCCCAAACTTATCGCTGAGATTCATTTCGTCAAGACCATGCGTTGGAACGAGACCAATATCTCCTTCTCGCGCCCCATTCGCTGGCTGCTGGCGCTGCATGGCGAAGCCATAATTTCCTTCGAATACGCTGATCTCCAGGCCCAAGCCACCACACACGGCCTGCGCTTTAGCGACAACGAAATCATCCCCATCAAAAATTCCGAAAATTATTTCTCCGAGATCGCGGCACAAGGCATCCTGCTGGATCCCGAAGAGCGCAAGACCACCATCGAGAAGCAAATCCAAGCTCTGGCCAAAAAGGTTGGCGGCGAAATTCCCGATGATCCCGACTTACTGCTCGAAGTTACGCATCTGGTCGAAGCGCCCACTGCGCTGCTCGGTGAGTTCAACCCCCATCACCTCGAGCTACCGGACGAAGTGCTCATCTCGGTGATGAAAAAACACCAGCGTTATTTCCCCATCGAGGAAGCGCGAAGTGCGAAGTCCGATGTGCGTCCCGGCACGCCGCACCCTGCACTCCGAACGCTGCTGCCATATTTCATCACCGTCGCCAACAAACCCGGCAATGGCGCATATGACTTGGTCACTCGCGGGAATGAAGACGTCATCCGGGCTCGCTTCGCCGATGCGGCCTACTTTGTGCGCGAAGACATGCAAAGCAAGTTGGAAGATTTAGTTCCTCAGCTTGAGAAACTCACTTTCCAAACTAAACTGGGCTCGATGCTGGACAAGACCAAAAGAATCGAGGGGTTAGTTGATGTGCTGGCCCCGATGCTTAGTCTTGCCTCCGAAGAGATAGCAACGACTCACCGGGCGGCCCAACTCTGCAAAGCCGACCTGGCTACCCAAATGGTCGTCGAGATGACTTCCCTTCAGGGTGTTATGGGACGTGATTATGCTCTACACTCAGGCGAACCTGAAGATGTGGCAATAGCTATCTTGGAGCACTATATGCCCCGATCGGCAAGCGATTCAACGCCTACGAGCAAACCTGGGCTAACTGTCGGTCTGGCAGATCGTTTAGACTCTCTTGCCGGACTCTTCGCGGCAGGTTTGGCCCCCTCAGGGAACAAAGATCCCTTTGCATTGCGCCGAGCAGCCCTGGGCTTAGTCGGCAATCTGATTGCCTGGGAATTAGATTTCGATATCCGCCAAGGCCTCGAGGCCGCGGCAAATAATCTACCAATCGATGCCTCTGCAGACTCCCAAACCGATTGTTTGGAGTTCATCATTGGGCGTTTGCGCCAGTTATTCCTAGATCAAGGCTACGCCTATGATGTCGTTGATGCCGTGGTCAACGCCCAAGGGCACAACCCGGCCAAAGCGGTTCAAGCGGTGAAAGAACTCAGCCAATGGGTTGCCCGCGAAGATTGGGATATTATTTTTCCGGCGTATTCAAGATGTGCGCGCATAACTAAGGATCAGGAACTAGATATCAGGTATCAGGCTCTTGCAGAAACAGACCCTGCCGAAAAAGCGCTCCTGGAAGCCCTGGAAAAAGCCAAGGCTGTTGAGCAATCAGCCGGCTCAGTGAATGACTTCTTGATTGCCTTTGAACCGATGATTCCCGCCGTCGACAAGTTTTTCGAAGATGTACTGGTAATGGCCGAGGATGAAAAGGTACGCGATAACCGCTTGGCTCTGCTGCAGCGAATAGCGGCGCTGGCGGATGGTGTCGCCGACATGAGTAAGCTAGAAGGGTTCTAGAAGCTTACCGACAAAAAGTCGTCCTTTAATGAAAGTTATCGTGTCTTTCCCCATCCCCCCTCACCTGCTTCGCATTCCCAGGAAGGGGGGGTGTTTTAAAAAATGGGTGAGAGCTAGCGCAAAGCGATGCTCTCACCCATTTTTTACAGTATTTGCTATTGGAGATTTAAATGAGTGAACTTCAACTTCCCCCGCGTCTAAAAATAGAACCCACACCCCAATCAGCATGGGATGGGAATTTCCATATCAAGCCCGAACCTTCAAATAAAAGTGGTGATCTACTGCTCAAGGAATCAGGAAAGAGAAAGACTCTTTCGATATCCCTTGGCTCTCAAGAAAAATTGAGCAGCGCGGTCCTTCGCAATGTAGGGGTAAAAACCGGTAAGTGGCTTACCGGGCAACAGATTTCAGCAGTTGGGTTATCTGCAACAGAATTTGAAACTCTGGCTGTCAATAACGCTCTAGAAGCCTTCTGCGAGGGACTGCTCATCGGGGCATTCCGATTCGACCGTCACAAATCTGATGTAGAAACACCAAAATCAGTAACGGTACATGTGCTAACAGAGGGGGAAACCTCATCTCTATCAGACAAAATTGCTCGCGTTGTCGCAATCGTCAATGGTGTGAACCTGGCTCGGGAGTGGAGTCATGAGCCGGCCAATATCATTAATCCTATTACCCTGGGGGAACGCACCAAAGCCTTAGCAGCATCTACTGGCCTAAAATGCACAATCCTGGGAGAAAAAGAATTGTCTGAGATGGGCGCTGGGGCGATCCAATCTGTAGGGCTGGGCAGCAAAACCCCCTCTCAAATGATCATCTTGGAGCATCAGGGCACCCAGAAGGATTCACCCCCTGTGGTAATCGTGGGAAAAGCGATCACCTTCGATACCGGCGGATATTCTCTCAAAGACAAGGCTGGCATTGTTGGCATGAAATTCGATAAATGCGGCGGCATGGACGTCATCGGCATCATGCAGGCTGTGGCGGATCTGGACCTGCCAATTCCCGTGATTGGCATCGTTGCCGCGGCGGAGAATATGATCTCTCAAGATGCGTACCGACCCAACGATATCATCACCAGCCTATCAGGCAAGACCATAGAGATCATCAGCACGGATGCCGAAGGTCGCATGGTCTTGGCCGACGCGCTGACCTATGCAGCAGAGCAGTACAAGCCGCGTGCGATCATTGATCTGGCTACACTGACAGGGGGAGTCAGAACCGCATTGGGCAGTGTGCGGGCAGGCTTGATGTCCAATAATGATCAATTGGCAGATGCGCTTTTCCAGGCAGGTGAGAGCACAAATGAACGTTTGTGGCGTTTGCCATTGGATGATGAGTATTTCGATCTGATCAAGGGTACCGACAGCGACATCAAGAATTCCGCCGGGGGGCCATCGGCTGCGCCAATCGTTGGGGGTATGTTCTTGAAGCAGTTTGTCCCCGATGAGATCCCCTGGGTGCATATCGACATCGCCGGGACTGCGACCATAGAAAAATCAAAGGGCATCAGACTGGCGACAGGATTTGGGGTAAGACTTGTCGTTGAATTTCTAACGACGTTTTAGGAGGAGAAAACATCACACTACCCAAAGAGAAATATCCCTGAAAATAGGGGGTGGGGGCTTCGGCCCCACCCCCTATTTTCAGGACTTTCCCGCTACGCGTGCGTAACATGAGTTAAAGATTAGGAAAGAATCCTATTGATATTGCTGCTTATTTCACATATAATCTCAAATAGTTGCTCAATATCAAACACAGATGCCGCCAATGGAGGACAAACAATGAAGTTTATCAATCAATACCTTCGCCAAAAATAGCGTGAACAAAGAGGGTTTCTTGTAGTACAGTTGTGTTTCTCACAACCCAACCTCCACAAGAAACCCTTATGAACATTTTAGCACTTTTAGCAGTTTTATCGCCATATTTATCAGA
>JADHTJ010000202.1 GCA_016785015.1 Anaerolineales bacterium | reverse complement strand
AGCTTCGCTCCCCACCCCCTATTTCCAGAGAAACCTCGCTCTGTGTGCGTAACATGAGTTATTCATTTAGAATTTCTTTAGAGGAAAAATGCGCGTTATCGGAACTGCTGGCCACGTGGACCACGGTAAATCTGCGCTCATCGAGGCCCTCACTGGTACTCACCCAGATCGCCTTCGGGAAGAACAGGAAAGGGGTCTGACGATAGTTTTGGGCTTTGCCTGGCTAAATTTGCCTAACGGCGAAGAGATCGGCATCGTTGATGTTCCTGGCCACCGCGATTTTATTGAAAACATGCTTTCTGGCATAGGGGCAATCGACGCGGCATTGTTCGTAGTAGCGGCCGACGAAGGTGTCATGCCGCAAACCCGCGAGCACTTGGCAATCTTGGATTTGCTCCAAATTAAAGGGGGGGTTGTTGCACTTACAAAAATTGACCTAATTGAAGATCCGGATTGGTTAGAGTTGGTCGAAGCCGATGTGCGGGAAGTGCTTTCTGGCACTGTGTTGGATTCTGTTCCCTTTGTGCGTGTCTCTGCCCGAACTGGAGCTGGCATCCCTGAGCTGCTGGAAATTCTTGAGAGCACTCTGACCGAAAAGCCTCGGCGTCCGGATTTGGGACGCCCGCGCCTTTCTGTTGATCGCGCCTTTACGGTGGCCGGTTTTGGGACGGTTGTCACGGGCACGCTCACTGATGGCAGTCTCAATGTTGGGGATGAAGTATCTGTCCTCCCCCAGGGATTACCGGGACGAGTTCGGGGGCTGCAAACACACAAACGTGTGAATCAAGCCGCGGTTCCAGGCAGTCGAACCGCTGTCAATATATCCGGTATTGATCTCGATCAAGTTCACCGAGGGGATGTCATCGTCCGTCCAAAAGATTACCAACCAACTCGGCGCATGGATGTTCGATTTCGACTATTGGCGGAAGCCACACAACCAGTCAAGCATAATACAGAGATGAAGTTGTTTTTAGGCTCGGCTGAAGTGATGGCTCGCTTGCGGTTGATAGGGACAGACGTGCTGATACCTGGCGAAGAAGGTTGGCTACAGTTGGAGTTCGCTGAACCGATTGTAGCCGTGCGTGGAGATCGGTATATTTTGCGCCGTCCTTCCCCACCCGAAACAGTCGGAGGTGGATCGGTGGTTGATCCACACCCCAAGGGCCGCCACAAACGTTTCGATGATGAGGTGCTAGAGCGTTTTGATGCTTTAGCCGAAGGTACGCCCGCGGAAATATTTCTACAGGCACTATTGCCGCTGGGAGCAGCGCCATTCAAAGATGTCGTAAGCGCAGCAAGTTTGGATCAAACGGTTGTCGAAGATGCCTATGAAGAATTGAGCGCAAACGGCCAAGTGATTGCATTGAGCAGTAACCCTCTGATACAGCCCACGTCATTGATCGCCAGTCGAGGGTACTGGAATAAAATAGGGGTCGAGGTAGGGATTGAATTAGAAAACTATCACCATAGTTTTCCATTTCGCCATGGTATTCCACGCGAGGAATTGAAGAGTCGTCTGGGTATTTCTGCCAAACTCTTCGACGCCTTGACTAAGAGTCTGGTTTCAGAAGAGAAAATTGAAGAGAAATCTTTGCGTGAGAAATTGCCAGGTGTAAGTGCAATTCCGGTGGTCAAATTACCTTTGCATACAGTTGCTTTTTTAGATGAAAACAAAAAAGCTGTCGAAAAATTACTGGGTATGTTTAAACAAAATCCTTTTTCTCCTCCCTCCATAAAAGAGAGCATTGCCGAAGTTGGAGAAGAAATCTATTCTGCCCTGGTTGATCTGGGTGAGTTGATCCCAGTTTCTGGCGAAGTCGTTTTCCGCTTGGATGATTATCAAGACATGGTAGCGAGTGTTCGGCATATCCTTGATGCAGAGGGGACGATCAGCGTTGCTCAGGTACGCGATCGATTCAATACCAGTCGGCGCTATGTGTTAGCCTTTATGGAACATTTGGATGCCATTGGCATCACTGTACGGGTGGGGGACGTGCGCAGGCTAAAGAGCTAGCGGTAATCCGTTATCAGTTACCAGTTAGTAGCGTCTGTCTCGAGCTGCCTACTAACCACTACCCACCGACCACTACCCACTATCTTATGAATTCAGGAACCTGGAACAAGATCATCGTTACCTTCCCCGAACCTCACTTGCTGCAGAGCTGGCAATGGGGAGAGGTTAAATCCAAATTTGGTTGGGAGACAGCTTATAAGATCTGGGGTGATGAGCAAAAACCAGATGCCGCAGCGTTGGTCCTACAGCGCACGATTCCCATTGCTGGATTCGCTGCCAAGCTGCGTGTTTTATATGTTCCTAAGGGGCCGTTGTTGCGCGATTGGGATGATGATGAATTGCGTGCACGCGTTCTCGATGATTTGCAGAAATTAGCCCGAGAGAGGGGTGCCATTTTTATCAAGATCGACCCCGATGTTCCTCTTGGAAAGGGAATCCCCGGCGAGTCAGTTGCTGATGAGAATCCTTTGGGAGATGCGCTCTGTGTGGAACTGACCCTCAGAGGATGGAGATTCTCTGGCGAACAGATACAATACCGTAATACTGTTCTGCTCGACCTGACCGCTCACGAAGATGAGATGCTGGCGCGTATGAAGCAGAAGACGCGCTATAACATCCGTTATGCAGGACGAAAGGGGGTTGTTGTGCGTATAGGCACTGCAAATGATTTAAATCTTCTCTATCGCATGTACGCGGAAACATCTGCACGCGACGGATTTGTTATTCGTGGTGAAGAGTATTACCAGAGCGTGTGGGGAACATTTTTGGAAAACGATATGCTAGATCCTCTGGTTGCCGAGGTGGATGAAGAGCCAGTGGGTGGGTTGATGCTTTTCCGTTTTGCAGACCGGGCCTGGTACCTGCATGGTATGTCACGCGATGTTCATCGTAAAAAAATGCCCAATTATCTTTTGCAATGGGAAGCTATGCGTAGAGCGAAGGAAAAAGGGTGCACGGTTTATGATCTTTGGGGCGCGCCAAATGTTTTCGATGAGAGCGACCCCATGTGGGGAGTATTTCGTTTCAAGCGTGGGTTAGGTGGCACAGTTCAGAGAACCATTGGTGCCTACGATTACCCAGTGCGACCGATGTTTTACAAATTTTATGTACAACTATTACCACATATTTTGGATGTCATCAGGAAACAACGGAAGAGTCAAATCGTTAGAATCCACGAAGGGCACGAAGAGCGCTAAGAAACGCTAAGTAAAGATTAGGTGGGAGGATATTCATGTCGAAATTGATTTATAAAGACGAAGTTTATGCCATTATTGGGGCTGCAATTGAAGTACACAGGGAGTTGGGGTCAGGTTTCTTAGAAGCGGTTTATCAGGAAGCGTATCAAATGGAATTAGAATTATGCAAAATTCCATTCGAACCTCAAAAGAGATTGAGAGTTTATTACAAAGGAAAGCCTCTGCAAGCGAATTATGTCGCAGATTTAGTTTGTCATAACCAGATCATAATAGAGTTGAAAGCACTCGATCATCTATCTGGAAAAGAGGAGGCTCAGATTATCAATTATCTGAAAGCCACTGGCCAGCGAGTAGGTTTATTGATTAATTTTGGAAGCTCAGGTAAATTAGAGTGGAAAAGATTTGTAAATTAATACTCTGCAAAGAATACCAAGTATTTTTTCGTGAACTTAGTGTTCTTAGTGGATTCCCAAGGAGAGTAAATGAAGAATCTACCTCGAATACATTTAGCCCATTTACCAACCCCGGTTGACGAATTACCGCGCTTGAGTGCCCATCTTGGTGGACCGCAAATGTTGATCAAACGCGATGATCAAACCGGTCTAGCTTTTGGGGGTAATAAAACTCGTAAACTGGAATACCTTTTGGCCGAGGCCCAATCATTGGGCGCCAGAACAGTGATCACAGGTGGGGCGATTCAATCTAATCACTGTCGGCAGACAGCCGCGGCTGCGGCCCGTCTTGGATTGGATTGCATTCTCGTGTTAGGCGGTGATCGCCCTCCAGAACCCTCAGGCAACTTGCTGCTCGATTTGCTGTTTGGCGCGGAAATTGTCTGGACACAAATGAGTGAGCGCGATGCGACATTGCAGGCAACGTACGAAACAGCCAAGGAAGCTGGACGCAAACCTTATCTTGTTCCCTATGGTGGTTCGAATCCCGTAGGCGCATCTGCCTATGCCTTTGCTATTGAAGAACTGGTTGATCAGGGGGTCAATCCCGATTGGGTTGTCTTCGCTTCATCGTCGGCAGGCACACAAGCCGGCATGGTCGCTGGGGCTCATCTGACATCCTTCGAAGGTAACATCTTGGGGATGAGCGTCGATGAACACGAAGATGATTTGAAAGCGCGCGTTGCTGGACTCGCCTCGGAAACAGCCGCCCACTTGGGGCAGCCGACCACCTTCACCCCAGATCAAATTTTGGTCAATGCTGATTATTTGGGCGAAGGATATGGCATCATGAATGCACAGGATCGCGAAGCCGTCCACCTCTTTGCAAAATTCGAAGGGATTCTATTCGATCCCGTTTACACCGGCCGGGCTGCGGGTGGGATGATTGATCTAATTCGAAAAGGATTCTTTTCCAAAGATGAAACTGTGCTCTTCTGGCACACAGGTGGAACTCCGGCATTGCTGGCGGATAAATATCGTGCTGTTCTTGAAGATAGCTAAAGGAGGCTCGTGATGGATTTTGTGTTCTTAGGTCTTACCGCTGAACAATGGATGAATATTGGAATCTCCCTTGTCATCGTTATTGCTACTGCGTTTTTGGGTCGTTGGATAATCAAGTGGGTCTTGGACCGCGGAGTTGCCAGGTTAGTCCGAAAGACAAACACCAGCCTCGATGATGCTCTTGTAGATACGGTGCGCGTACCTTTGTACATGCTGGCTGTAGTTCTGGCGATTGATATTTCCTTAGACCGCTTGAACTTCATTCCAGGTGTATGGACTTCACGATTTGATGACTTTTCTTATATCCTCTACTTTGTCATCGGATTGGTTTTCGCCTGGCGCTTTGTGCAGAACTTCTTTGATTGGTATAGTCGAGAGATTGCCGTAAAAACTGAAACCGACCTTGATGAACAGTTGTTCCCCTTTTTCCGTCGAGTTGCTCTAATCATTCTGGGATCCATCGCTTTCATAACGCTGCTAGGCCATTTCGATGTCGACATCAGTGCCATGGTGGCTACCTTAGGCATCGGGTCGTTGGCTATTGCTCTCGCCGCGCAATCTGCCCTGGCTGATACCATCAGCGGATTCTTGATCATGATCGATCGACCCTTCCGGATTGGTGACCGCATTCAGATCATGGACCTTGATACCTGGGGTGATGTGCTGGATATCGGCCTGCGCAGTTCACGCATTCGCACGCGCGATAATCGAATGGTCATTGTGCCCAATTCGTTGATTGGCAAAAGTCTCGTTGTTAATTATTCGTATCCTAATGACGAGTATCGCCTTCAAGTTCATGTTGGCATTGCGTATGGAACCGATTTGGAGTTGGCTCGTGAAACGATTATTGAAGCTGTCAAGCAGGTTGAGGGAGTTTTGCCGGATCGAAAAGTCGAGGCCTTGTTCTTGGAGTTTGGCGACTCGGCATTAATTTTCCGCGTGCGATGGTGGTTAGATTCTTTTGTTGACACCCGCCGAATGTTCGATCTAGTCAATACCGCTGTTTATAATGCCCTCAATACGGCTGGAATAGAAATGCCATATCCCCAGATGGACGTGCACCACAAGATTGACTCAAGCGATGATAGACAAATCTCGGATGTTCTTGGAGGTGGTGCCTGATCCCAGAGATCGCATTCCTCCCAAATGTGGCCCCTTACCACGGCGAATCCTAGAGACCCCTAAAATTGGGTCTTGCTCTTAGATGGTCGCGTGGTATACTCACGCAGCTATTTCAAATGGGATAGCTTTTATCAAATTTAGTGTTTTGAGTTTTCCAAAAGAACGCTCGACGAATTTGGTCGAGCTTTTTTGTTGCCACAGATGGCTCTTGTTTACGGGACGAGTCGGCTGTATAAGACAACAGGGACTGGCTTGAAAAGGCCCTCGTCAAAACGTAAACAGGAGACAAAAAAAGTGAATAGTACGTTTAAAGAATTAAACCTGCATCCGGGTTTGGAGCAGGCTGTAGCTAAACTTGGCTACACTACCCCCACGCCGATTCAATCTGAAATGATTCCGCTGATGCTCGCTGGCAAAGATGTCATTGGGCAGGCACAAACAGGCACCGGCAAAACTGCCGCATTTGCACTGCCTGTGTTGCACAATATTGAACTTGATCAGAGCGCAATAAAATGCATGGTCCTGGCTCCCACGCGTGAGTTGGCTATGCAAGTTGCCAACGCCTTTTATGACTATGGCCAATACCGCGGTGCGCGCGTGCTGGCAATTTACGGCGGCCAACCATATGAGCGGCAGGTAAAGCGCATCAAAAAAGGCTTGGACATCGTTGTTGGCACTCCTGGCCGAATGCTCGATCTGATCAAGCAGAAAAAACTCGATCTCAGCCAGGTGGAAACAGTTGTGCTCGACGAAGCAGACGAAATGCTAAGCATGGGCTTCATTGACGATATTGAGTCCATCCTTGATGAAACTCCCTCTACGCGACAGACAGCGCTATTTTCGGCGACCTTGCCAGCGCCAATCCGACGCCTGGCAAAAAAATACCTGCGCGATCCCCAATCTATAACCATTGAGCGCAAACACCTGACTGTGGAAAGTACTGAACAGCGTTATTATCTGGTTAATGAGAAGGATAAGCTGGCCGCACTAACGCGATTATTTGAAGTG
>JADHTJ010000038.1 GCA_016785015.1 Anaerolineales bacterium | reverse complement strand
TAGGGGGCGTGCGCCGCACGCCCCCTACCCCCAAATGTGATGTCTCTCTCGGCAATTCCCATAGAACCAAAAATTTTCCAGATTCAGCTATCTTCAGAGAATCGATTGCCCGAACCATGCCGCTAATCGATTCAGTAGGTTCCAGGGGTGAATTCTCACAGTACAACATCATGGTTCTGACCCATCTCGGGTGGAGCGAGATAACAATAATTTAGACATACTTGGTTTACAGTGAACTTAATCGTAAATATTAAAACAATACCAAATTGCCTGATGCACAGTTCAAAATGGTACCTTTTGTTGAAATCCGACCGTCGGTCAACGAAAACTTGATCTGGGTTGAAATCTCAAAAATTCATTTGGAAAATGATTGCTTGACTGGGCGCATGAATTGCATCCGCTAGCAATACACCATATCTGCTCAATTCGAAATCTTCATCCTGGGAGAGCGCGATCAAGTGCGCAGGACAGCCTGCACGGCAATCACTGGCGCCAAATCCTCCCAAAGGGCAGGATGTCCTAGGCAAATTAGCGAATGCCTGGCTCCACAGACACTCAATGGGGATCTCATGCGAAATGATCCTATCGTCGGTAATAAAACAATACCCAATGACTTCAGCTACAGCCCGCAGAGTATCAATGTGCCAATGGGGTTTGCCATCTCCGCGCAAATGACGTTCCAACCGGGAGCGTAATCCCCCAGGTCCGCGGGCGGAGCCAAAGTACACGTAATTGCCAGGGGAAAAGAACCCACTCCCCAAACGTCCGATCTGCAAGGTTTGGGGAGAAGTCAAGTTCAGGAAGAGCGCGTAGCTGCCAGGATCCACTGGTAATTCAATCATAAACACATATCTTATCCGCGACCAATTTCTTTGACAAGAAAAGAGCTAACCCGTATAATTCTGCCTAGCGCTCCATATCAGAGAGATTTTCTATGCCTCAGGAGCCTTCAAAAATGAAGAATTTGCACGAGCCTGTCTTGGTATTGAATGCGAATTTTGCGCCCATCAATGTGTGCACTACCAAACGCGCAATCGTCCTAATGCTGACTGGAAAAGCCAGTTTAGTGCTCAACGGACGCGGCTTCATCCAGACAATTTCGCGCTCGTTCCCACGTCCTTCGATCATCCGCTTAGGCATGATGATCAAGCGACCCCGCCCACGTGTCAAACTGAATAAACGAGAGATCTTCCGGCGCGATAATTACACTTGCCAATATTGCGGCCAACAAAAGAAGAGTTTAACTGTTGACCATGTAATCCCGCGTCGATTGGGCGGAGGCCATACTTGGGAAAATTTGGTCGCGGCTTGTGCTGCCTGCAATCATCGTAAGGGAGGCCGCACTGCTGAACAAGCAGGATTACGACTTCCACAAAACCCCGCGGTTCCATCTTCTTCGGCGTACTATATATTTGGCCGATACGTAGGACATAATAATGAGTGGGTCCCCTTCCTAGAAGGGTGGTAATTGTGTTACACGATCAAGAATATGAATTGAAAAGACCCTGGCAAATTTTGGCCAGGGTCTTTGATGTAACTCTGTGGAATTCTACAGTTGAATCTTCATAAAATCTTCGGCTAATGTGATTTCGCCTGGGAAAGATTTCCGAGCCTCGTCAACCAGATTTCTGGGGTCTCCGTTGCGAGTGTCGTAATGAATGAGATACAGGTTTTTTGCACCTGCTTTCTGGGCAACTTCACCGGCCTTTATGGCAGGCGAATGACCTGGAGAATCCCCTGTGGCTTCGTGGATGAGTACATCAGCACCGGCGGCCAATTCTTCGACCTCTTTGCAAGGCGCTGTATCGCAGGAATATGCCAAGATTTTGCCACTGTTGAGCACTTCTACTCGTAGTCCTATGGCTGGGATCAAATGTTTTACAGGGGATGTGTAGATTCGAAATTCACTGTCTTCTAAGGCAAGGGTCATCTTCTCAGACGGCAAGCGATGGAATGCCACTGGAAAGAAATTGGGCCAATTCTGCCAGCCAAAGGCATCCATCAAAGTTTCCATCTTATCCAGGGTGGGATGTAAGCCATAAATATTGATCAACCGACTGTGTCCCATCAGCCACAAATTCATGAGTAATAGGGGAACAGCAGATACGTGGTCTGGATGGAAATGGGTCAGGAATAGATCAGTCAAGTTCCTGTAATCTAACCCCGCTTGCTTAAGTCTAACTAGGGGATTGCCAACACAATCAACCATAAGGAAGCGTTTTTCGCTGCTTATGGCAAAGTGAGTATTCTCGTGTTTTTCGTCGGATACTGCGTTGGCTGTTCCCAAAATAATGACTTCGGTCATGTTATTGTCTTTTATATCACAGGATTAGTGTAAAGACTTTGGTTCTTAAGTACTACGGTGTAGATATTTAGTTGCCAAACATGCGCAATGCAACACTTGGGGTAACAAAAACTTCTAATATTGCTGCACCCAAAAGTAGGGGAACCACTAATATGATCATAACCTTGACCCAATCAGCTAGGGAATGTAGTAGAGCTTCGCCAATGGTTCGGTTCTCAGCTGGAGCAGACAAGGTTGCACCTAAACGCAATATTGCTGCCCCCGCTAACGCAATTGCTGGAATTTCTAATATGCCATGCGGAAGCACAAAGGCTGTTAAAAACAAAATTGGCGAGATGCCAGCTTGCGCTGCAGTGAAAGTGAAATAGCCAATGATTATGAATGGCAGCATCAGTACGATTATGCCCATGACGCCAAATGAAAATATCCCAAAGAAAGTCGCCAAGGCGATCGTTCGGAGGTTGTGCATCCAAACCAGGGGAATGCTTTCCACAGAGAA
This sequence comes from Anaerolineales bacterium, assembly GCA_016785015.1. Lineage (GTDB taxonomy): Bacteria > Chloroflexota > Anaerolineae > Anaerolineales > UBA11858 > NIOZ-UU35. Next base: position 30,312 of record JADHTJ010000038.1, on the reverse strand, counting down.
GAAGCGTAAGGTTTCAAAACCATCTATTTCCTGGACAAATCCTTCCTGAATATTGCTGATATCCAATAGGTCGGGTGGTAGCCTAAAGATTTGCGCCTGTTGCACGCCGACCCAAGCTCCTCCTGCGAAAGATATCACTATTAAAATCAGTGGCAACCAAATCCTTTTTAGCGTGTGACTGAACTCTCGATGCAGCCATGTGGACACCGATTGTGCATCCCCAACGATAGCTCCCCAGAAAACTTGCCAACTCCATTTGAAGTTCAATGAGTCCAACTCGCGGCCCAAGAGTTCCTCGCGGTTAAAGTGTGCAATGCCTGTACGCACCAATAAACCGGATATCAGTATCTGACCAAAGATCGCCCACCAGAGCACATGATAGCGTGCCCAGAACATGATCATGCTCTCACCGACCAACAACATAGCCATGGGCACGATGATAAAGGAAGCCAACAAATTTGCAGCCCGTGTAGATGTCGCTTGCGAGGAAATCACCACCGCGCCACTGACCATCAATAATGACTGAACAGTGGTCAGAGCAACAATTTGAATGAGCAGGACAGGCTCGGGAGTCCATCCTACCTGGCGGTACACGCCATATAAGTAAACGCCAATCCCAAGATAGCTAGCTAGGAGCGGAGGTAGCATCACTGCGATAAGTTTGCCCAGGTATAACTGAAGATCTGTCAAAGGGCTGGACAACAGGGGTTCGATGCTGCGGCGCTCTTTTTCACCAACAAAGCTTTCCAGGGCGATCACCAATGACACAGAGATGGGGAAGAAGCCGACCACCATGAGCAAGAAGGGTATCAGGCGATCTCCAATCACTGCGGCGCCAAATTCCGCGACAAAACTGACAGCTTCTCGAGCAGTAAAGTTCATCAATGCTGGAAAAAATAAGGTGAGTACCAAAATCGGTAGCAGAATACGCCAATCACGAAACTGATCGCGAACTTCACGCCGGGTGACGATCAATGCTGGTGCGAGTTTATGCCACATCTAACACCTCCTCGCCATCGGGCGCATTGACCGCTTCCAGGTAAACTTGTTCCAAACTGCGAGGCACTTCCTGTAAACTGATCACCGGATAGCCTTGTTCCAGCATTGCTCGCAACATGTTGGGATTATCTTCTTCAGGACTGGATGTGCGAAAGCGGATCCACTTATTCCCCTGGGCGCTGACAGTGACCCCGGGCGGGAGCGACGTCGGGCTGCCGTTTAGGGTGCTTGCCAATTGAATTTCGAATTCTCCAGCCCCTAAGAGCGTTTGTTTCAAGGCTAGTGGAGATCCTTTGGCAATGATTTTCCCTCGACGAATGATGGCGATCTGGTCGGCCAATTCCTCAGCTTCGGCCAGGTTATGTGTGCAAATGATGATCGTCCGCTCTGCTGAACGCAATTCTTTGATGCTATCCCGAACCAGTCGCGCGCTTTCAGGATCCATTGCTGAGGTAGGTTCGTCAAGCAGCAGTACCAGCGGATTGTGTAACAGCGCTCGCGCCAAAGCTAGTTTCTGCCGCATACCTTTGGAATACTCGCCGATGCGCCGGTGCTGATCCTCGGCTAATCCAAATTGTTCCAATAATTCGGTTACACGCTGTTTACGTTGATCTACTTCCATCGCATAAAGCTGGCCATAAAAATCAAGGTATTCGAATGCCGGCATGCGGGCATAAAGCCCATGATTCTCTGTCAGCACGCCGACAGAGGCGCGCACTTTCTGGGCATCTTTGGCCACATCAAAGCCAGCTACTTGTGCAGTGCCGCTGGTTGGCCGCAATATTGATGTTAACATGCGCACGGTTGTGGTTTTCCCCGCTCCATTGGGTCCTAGTAAAGCCAAGACTTCTCCAGCCCCCACGCTCAAATCGACCCCATCTACCGCTAAAAAGTCTTCAAATTTCTTGGTGAGGCCCTTCGTTACAATCATTCATCGCTCCAATAAAGATAAAATAAAAGGGAGACTCTCGCCTCCCACGATCAAGGTGATTGCTCTTCTTTTGGTTTTCGTTTGTGCCGCCACAATAGCACAAATGCTGAAAGAAGCGCAACAACCGCCATGATGGTCTGATTGGTGTTGAATCCTGCCACTTGCGCAGAATCTAGGCGTAAAAATTCCAATAAGAAGCGTCCCACGGGATAACCGATCAGATAGACCAGGATCAAATCACCTGGGATCAACCGCTCAGCATGTTTTGCCCCCAACCAGAGCAGCAAAGCCATATTGGCAAGATTCCAGATGGATTCGTAGAAGAAAGTCGGGTGGAAGTGTGTGAATTGCTCAAATCCTGGCACGCGGTTGATCGGGTCGATAAATATGCCCCAGGGCAAATCTGTTGGTAGGCCGTATAGTTCCTGGTTGATAAAATTTCCCCAACGCCCAATCGCTTGTCCTAGTGCCAGCGAGGGGGCCACGATATCAGCCCAGGTTGCAAAGCTTTTACCTCGCTTGCGGCACAAAAGGTACAGGGCCAGCGCGCCCCCGATCACTGCCCCAGGAATTCCTAACCCGCCGCGCCAGATTGCCAATGCGTCCAGCGGGTGGGTAAGGTAATACTTGACGGTGATGCCTTGTGCGACCATGGATGGAGGTGGCGTGAATACATGCCACAGACGCGCCCCAATAATGCCACCAATCAGCACCCAGGTCAGGCTGTCCCAAACAAATTCAGTATCAAGTCCTTTTTTGCGGGCGCGGTAATGCGCCAACCAGGCTCCTGCTACAGCCCCCGACATCAGGATCAGGCCATAGAAATGTACAAATAAGGGTCCGACATTAAATCCAACAGGCATAATTTCCCTTTAGTTGCGAGTGTCCTTCATCTTGTCGTGGGCTTGACGGCGAACATGTGCGATGCGATGAATGGCAGTAATATTTGCTAGTACAGCAATGATCCCAACACCAAATTTGGGGAAATTGAGCACCAGTGAAGGAATCAAAACGACATACCGTTCCAGGCGGGTCATGATTCCAACTTTGGCATCATAATCCAGAGCTTCCGCGCGAGCCCGAACATATGAAACCAGAATAGACCCAGCTGCAGCAAGATAAACTAAACCGCTGCCAATCCAATCACCCGCTTGGAGGTAATAGATTAGCAATCCCAGATAAGTGATTAATTCTGTGTATCGATCGGTTACAGAGTCTACAAATGCGCCGAAAGTGGATGGTTCTCCCAGCAACCGAGCCATGGTTCCATCAAGGGCGTCCAGTGGTACCATGAATAAGATGATCACTCCACCAACCAGCATATTGCCTCGAGCGAGAAAAACAGCCCCAACCGTGTTGCCTAACAGCCCGATGAGGGTAAGGGCGTTAGGGGTTAAACCAATTTTGAGCAGAAATGCTGCGATCGGATCGAGCACACCCTTAAAAAGGGCTCGCATGAGATCAGTGAAGGATTTTGGTGTTTCCTGTTTTCTTGCCAGTTGAGTCACAATTTGCACACTACCTTTCAAAAATGATGATGATGAATGCTATCGTATGGAATTATGACTGTCAATCCTAGGGAGTGTTGATATTTTAGGAATTTGCAGGAAGTGCAAACTGTATGAAGAACTCATCCGTTTCAGGAGAAAAATTCACAAATGTCAACACGGCCTAGTCAATCTTGATCTGCCAGGATGTCCATCAAATCTTCATCTTCACCAATGAGCACATCTCGCTCGCGGCCGCTGCCTTGGGAAAAACCTACCACGCCTAATTCTTCCAACTCATCCATCAAGCGCGCTGCCCGCGGGTATCCGACGCGCAGCTGACGTTGTAGCATCGAGGTGCTGGCTTTCTGGGTTTGCTGCACCAACCGGACTGCCTGTTCGATGAGACCATCGCGATCGGATAAGACAGCCTCTTTTTCCAGCATCTGCTCCCATGGCGGGATCTCTTCACTATCATCCTGATAGGATTTCTGCCAAAAGTTGACTACTCGCTCTAATTCCTGATCGGTGATCCATACACCTTGAACACGAATTGGGCTGCCCGCCTCAGGGGGCAGGAAAAGCATATCGCCACTGCCCAAGAGGTGCTCCGCGCCGGTTACGTCCAAGATGACGCGCGAGTCTATTGAAGATGCCACTGCGAAAGAGATGCGTGCCGGGAAATTGGCTTTGATCAAACCTGTAACTACATCCGTACTTGGGCGCTGTGTGGCCAGTACCAGGTGGATGCCTGTGGCGCGCGCCATTTGTGCCAGCCTCACCAGGGTATGCTCTGTCTGTTCGGGGGCGGACATCATCAGATCGGCCAACTCATCGATCAGTACCACAATGCGCGGCAGTGTGACAGCTTCCTTGCGGCGCCCAATTTTGCGGTTATAAGTGTCAATATTGCGCGAGCGTGACTCTTCCAGCAGGATATAGCGTTGATCCATTTCGGCAACAACCCAACGCAAGACCCCCAAGATGCGTTCAAGTTGAGTCTCGACTTTACCGTACAGATGCGGCAATCCGTTAAAGCGAATTAATTCCACCATTTTGGGGTCGATCATCACCAGGCGCAGATCCTTGGGAGAGTTATTCATTGCCAGGCAAGTAGTAATGGAGGCGATATTTACAGATTTGCCCGAGCCCGTCGTTCCGGCAATCAGCAGGTGCGGCATGGATGAAAGGTCAGCGACGACCGCTTCGCCAGAGACATCGCGTCCCAAAGCAATTGCCAGCGGAGAGCTAACCTTTTGGAAAGTGTTCGACTCTAAGAGTGGGCGCAGGCGTACGATGGATGATGTTGCATTGGGCACTTCGATACCGATATATGAGCGCCCAGGCACGGGCGCCTGGATTCGCAGACGTTCAGCCGCCAGAGATAGAGCCAGGTCACGCTGCAAACCGGCAATCTGGGATACGCGCACTTTGCGCAGCCGGGCGATCTCGTCCGCGGTGGCGCCGGGTTTGGCGATGTAGCCTGGTTCCACGGCAAACTGGGTTACAGTGGGTCCAACTTGGAACCCAACCACTTTGGCGGGAATGCCAAACTCATCCAAAGTTTGTTCGATCATTCCGGCGCGCTGGTTGATGTGCCGCTCGCTGGGCTTTGCAGAGCGCTCATTAGCTAAAAGATCTAGGCTGGGTAAATCTTCAGATCGTTGGATTGGCGACGCTGGACGCTCGTCGCTGTTTTGTTCAACGCGGAAGCGCTTGCGAAATTCTGGCGCTACGCGCTGGGGTTTCTTGGGAGATTTTCTTGGCGAAGAGATGAGCGATTCTGCTTCTTCTACAGGCGCAACGCTGACGGCGGGGGCAGTTGATGCTGGTATTCTCTGTGTGGATCTTGCTCCCAAACTTTTTTCGATCACAGCGGTTAATTTGCCGGTCAAATCCAGGCCGACTACCAAAAAGAAGAATAAGGCTATAAAAACTATGCCCATACCGATGAATGGGTTGAGAAAAGTGGAGATCAGTTCTGACAGCCCCCAGCCCACCAGGCCGCCATCCAGGCCGCGTTCAGCGCGTGCTAACTCCCCGCCGTTGACCAATGTGAGCAGGGTTATAAAGGCGAATGTGGCGCCTTCCAAAGCCAGGACACGCATCCAACGAATATTGAGTGCCTCGTCAGCGCGTCTGCGGATCATGAATAAGCCCCATGCCCCACCAGCTAATACTAACGCCAGGCTTCCCCACCCCAGCCAGCGCCGTAGAAAAGAGGTCAGTCCTAAAATTATAGAGCCCCCTGCCAAGCCAGGCGCGATCAACCCCAACAAGAGCATCAAAGAAATTGCCAAAACCAAAACACCACCAATGTCCCAGGCAAAACGCTCGAAACGCAACCACAAACGAAAGGCAGTTTCCATCCAAGGCGGGCCTGAAGGCGTCAGTTGTTTTGATTTCTTTGATGTTGAACTTTTCTTCTGTGCCATAAGCATACGGTATTGGCTTATATTTTGCCTAGTTGCTTTAGATAATCAAGAGTGGGTGTACCGCTTTGACATCGGAATATGGGTTCAGAATAATTCTCTATTGCATCATGAACCCGTTCTACATGGCGAGGAATTGTATTGATTGGAAATTCTTCAATTTCAAAGTAACTGCAACTGTCAGATTCGTCTGTCGGAGAGATGTTACCACTAATGGGGATTCCCTCAAACACAAAAACGATTTCATCCCGATAAGATTTTCCATAAACGCCAATCAGACGTTCTAGTTTTATCTCAAGCCCGGTTTCTTCTTGCACTTCCCTGACCGCAGCTTCGGTTGGGAGTTCACCGCTTTCGACACCCCCACCAGGGAGATTCCATATATCATAATCACGGCGATGGCATAAAAGAATTCGTCTCTGATCATCAAAAATAATAACAAAAGCTCCGAGTGTGAACATTACGAATTTCTGATCTATAGGGAAAATTACTCGTTCCGAGATGCCAAATATATGCCAACGAGAATAAGTATAGCACCAAAGACCATCAAGGCTGAGGGCGCCTCTTTCAGGAAGAAATAAGCCAGAATTGCCGAACCAATCGGTTCCCCCAGCAAGGTGATCGAGACGTACGCTGCGGATAGATAGCGCAAAGCCCAGTTGAATGTCGAGTGCCCCAGAAGTTGAGGCACCAGTGCCAGCAGCAGCAGCCAAAGATAAACTCTTGGGGGATAGCCGGAAAGAGTCTCACCAGCGGAGAACATAAAAAGATTCAAGATGACAGCCGCCATCCCGTAAACTACGAAGATATACGGGATGAGAGATATTTTCTCGCGCAGGCGCCGCCCGATGAGCAAATAACCCGCCCCTGTCCAGGCTCCTGCCAGGGCTAAGAAATCCCCTAAGAAGGCCTCACCAGCCACAAATTCAGAGAACGGAGGGCAGGCCAATGACATGCCCGTCCAGGTACAAGAATCGCTCAACCCGACGATCGTTCCTCCGATCAATGCCAAACCCATACCAAAAAATACAGGGCGGGCGACCGGCTCACGAATGGTAAGCTGAGATAGCAAAACCACCCAAAGAGGGGAAGTCGCTACGATGACTACCGAACTGGCCACACTGGTATATTCCAGTGATGTGATCCAGGTGGCAAAGTGGATCGCCAGGAAAAATCCAGAGAGCAAAGCCAAGCCCAATTCTTTGCGCGTGAGCGTGCGTAGTTCGGCTCGGTGACGCAGGAGAGCGATCCCCGCCAAGATGACCGTAGCAAATGTCAATCGGCCAGCGGCGATGACAATCGAGGGCGCGTCCGCCTGGGCATAGCGGATGAAAATCGAAGATGTCGAAACGGCCAGAATACCAAAGGGGATGGCAACTTGTGGGGTAACCGGCGGCTTGGATGGGGATTCCATGCGCCGATTATATCTCTAAATTACCCAAGAACGGGCACTGGCCACGCTGTGCGGCCTTTTGGGCAGGCCCGCCTTCGGCGGTCGTGCCTGACAAGCAGTTGGTAGTAATGCACGAGAGTGCGCTGTTCCACTACGAACTTGACCGAGGAATATGCCAAACCACTTTACCAATTAGGGCGTCGCTATGGATGGGGCCAAATTGAGTGCTATCGACACTGTGTGGATGCGTTCCGGTGACATAAAGTTGGTCATCCCCTTCGAAGTGATCAAATTTCTTGATCATGGTTCCGTATTCATTATGTCGGAATACCAAGACATCTCCCCGCTTGAGTGAATTAAAAAAGAAGGGATTTCGCAAAGATCGTCCACCTAGTGTGACGAGCACTACGAAATCCCCTTCTTGGAACTCAGGTGAGAGGCTGTTGCCAGTCACTCTGATGATTTTGAACATATTTTTATCGTACGTCGGTGAAAATGGAACGCAGATCAACACTGAGGTAGTAGATGAACGCAGATATTTTTATCTGCGAAAATCATTTAAATCTGCGTGATCCGCGTTCTAACTTTCCCAACTTACATCAAAGAAAAACCTTACAGATCGGCGTAAACCATTTCCAGCGCTGGCGCGTAGGGAGCCTTGGCCTTCTTGGTGCTGACACCCTTGATGGCCCAGAAGATCTCGGCGAATTTGTTGATTGTTTCGACGAATGCAACACCGGTTTCGCGGTCGGCAGTCTGGCGGGTTTTGGAACCCAACTTCATGATTTTGTGAACTAATTCAGGAAGTTCAGGATACTGTGCAACATGATCTGGGCTGATGAAATCGCCCCAAATCACGCGCACTTCGTGCTTGGCTTTTTCGGCATGCTCTTCTTTGACGGCTACGTAACGTGACATGCTATTTTGGTAAGCAACACCCTCGCCTTCGAGGGCTGCCATCAAATCCATCATGCGCACAACAGTCAATGCGTTAATCTGAGCAACAATGGGATCATAGATACCGCAGGGAACATCACAGTGAGCCTTGGCTTGCTCGAAGCCAAATTTTTCATCCAACGCTTTGAAGAATTTGTAAATCATTTTGACCTCCTATGGTACAAAAAGGGTTTCATTATTCGAAATATTTGACACTTGTGATCATAATTAATAAGACTATTTCTGTCAAGTTATTCGATAATATTTAAGAACTCGTTCATAGAAAATTCATATATAATGGCGCACATATGACGAAATGGATCTATCTTTCCCCTCATCTGGATGATGTGGCGCTGTCCCTCGGTGGTTTGCTCTGGGAGCAGGCCGCGGCTGGTGAGGAGACAGCTGTCTGGACGGTCTGTGCTGGGGATAGGCCTGATGAACACCTTTCTGCATTCGCCGAGAGTTTGCACGAACGTTGGGAGACTGGACATGATGCCATGATCAGGCGTCGTGCTGAGGATGTTGAGGCCTGTTCGATACTGGGAGCATCTCATCGGCATTTCTTTGTGCCCGACTGTATCTACCGTCGATCGGAACAGACAGGAGAACATCTTTACGCATCGGAAAGTTCTTTGTTTGGACTCCTGCACCCCGATGAGCAGATCCGTGTTCGGAGACTAAGCCAAACCCTGAGAACGGCACTCACCCCTAAGGTCAATTTGGTTTGCCCATTGGGATTGGGAAACCACGTCGATCATCAACTCACACGCGCTGCAGCTGAGTCTCTCAATATCTCTCTTTGGTATTACGCGGATTATCCTTATTTACAGGATGTTCCTGATTGGAAGCCTGAGCGGATGACCCCTCTACAATTTTCTATAACCGACAAAGGTATCGCTGCCTGGGGAGATGCTGTTGCTGCGCATCAATCGCAAATCAGTACGTTTTGGGACAACCTACCTGATATGCGTACAGCAATTCGCGCATATTCTCAACAAATGGGGGGGCTGATTCTTTGGAAAACGAACTGAACTAATGTTCTAAAATAGCCCTTGCATTGCAAAAAATATTATGCTAAAATCCCGGCCGCGGCGCAATAGGATACAAATTCCTACATATTGACGCCGCTCCTTATTTACTTCGTGTTGGTGTGCCCCGATTAGCGCGAATTGTGGATAAGGGATTTTTTCAATAACATCAAGAAGAAAATTATCAGGAGGGGCGAAGGAAGAAAAATGCCACCAACATACTTGACCCAAGAGGGTTTTGAGAAACTCCAACAAGAACTTGAGTATCTCCGCACAACGCGCCGTCATGAAGTGGCCGAACGCTTGCGCGAAGCTCTTGAAGATGGCGACTCTGGCGTGGATGCTGATGCTGAATGCGATGCTGCACGTAACGAACAGGCGTTCGTTGAGGGACGTATTCAGGAATTAAAGCTTATCCTCGCCAATGCACAGCTGATCGACGAAGATCGGAAACGAGATGAGATTCAGATTGGCTCCAAAGTGACCATTCAAGAAGACGATTTCGATCCGGAGAGTTATACGATCGTTGGTGCTGTTGAGGCGCACCCGAGCAATGGACGAATATCCAATGAATCGCCACTAGGGAAAGCGCTTATTGGACATAAAGCCAAAGAAGATGTGACCGTGCAAGCACCCAATGGCTCGTTTACTGTGAAAATTTTGAAGGTCGAATAAACTGGGGCTTGACCCGTATAGCCCCGCGCGAGTACACTCGATGCGGGGCTTTTTTATTGCCAAAATAGCTGTTCAGACTAAAGCCTTCGCAGCAAAGATACTGGAAAAACCCATTTTTCCGACTATTTTCTACTAAGCTATAATCACTTACTGACGAGAAACGACGAATTATGTCCAACGAATATTCAAACTTAGAGCAAGTCAGATTAGAAAAAATAGAAGAGCTGCGTGCCGAGGGAATTGAACCTTATCCGCATCGCGTAGAACGTACTCATACGAGTGTGGAAGCTGTCCAGGCCTTTGAAGCGGTGGAGAATGACGAAAACCCCGAAGAGATTCAGGCCACATTGGTTGGCCGACTGCGTTCTATGCGACCAATGGGCAAGATCTCTTTTGCCCATATTGAGGATGGCCATGGACGCATCCAGCTTTTCTTCCGGGCGAATGATATTGGCAAGGAGCAAATCGATTTCTTCAATCATGCTTTTGATTTGGGTGATTTCATCCAAGCAAGCGGGAGAATATTTCGTACTCGAACGGGCGAAATTTCGATCTGGGTTGAGTCCTTCCGAATGCTGTCCAAAGCAGTGACGCCGCTGCCAGCTGCCAAGGATGAAGTCGTAGACGGCGAGGTGATTCAGCATGCAACGTTAGCTGATCCGGAGACTCGTTTTCGTCAACGCTACGCTGATTTGGCAGTCAATGCCGATGTGCGCAAGATCTTCCGCACGCGTGCGGCTATTGTGCGCGCCCTGCAAAACTTTATGGATGATAATGAGTTCCTCGAGGTTGAAACGCCAATTTTACAGCCAATTTACGGCGGTGCGGCTGCCGAGCCTTTTGTTACGCACCATAACCAGCTCAAACAGGAACTTTATTTACGAATCTCCTTCGAGCTTTATCTCAAACGTTTGCTGGTGGGCGGCTTTGAGCGTGTCTATGAGATTGGGCGCGATTTCCGCAACGAAGGTGTTTCTTTCAAACATAACCCTGAATTCACCCAGTTAGAGTTTTACTGGGCTTATGCGGACTATAACCAGGTCATGGAGCTTACCGAAAATATGTTGGCCTTCGTCGCCGACCAGGTATTTGGTAAACGCACTTTCACTTTCCAGGGGCATGAGATCAATCTTGACCCTCCTTGGGAGCGTATCGAGCTGCGCCAGGGTTTGATCGACGCCACGGGCATTGATATCAATCAGCATATGACGGCAGAAAGTCTAGCAGCAGCGATGAAAACAAAAGGCATCGAAGTCAAACCTGATTCAGCAAGGGGTAAGTTGATCGATGCTTTGATCAGCAACCATCTCGAACCCAATTTGATCCAGCCGACATTCCTGTACAACTACCCCAGGGATATCTCACCCCTGGCGAAGAGCATTCTGGGTGATCCTACGACGGTCGAACGTTTTGAAGGCTTCCTGGGTGGGATGGAATTGTGCAACGCCTTCACAGAACTCAATGACCCTCTTGATCAGGAAGCGCGTTTCTTGGAAATGGGGCGCGATTACGCTGAGGATGACGAAGAACGCCACCCGATGGATGACGATTATTTGCGCGCCATGCGTTATGGAATGCCCCCCAATGGTGGCTTTGGCATGGGTATCGATCGATTGACTATGCTGCTGACAGATCAGCACAGCATTCGGGAAGTGATCCTATTCCCCCACTTACGTAGTAAAGAATAAAAAAATAGAACGCGGGCGACGCAGATTTGGTAGATTTGCACGGATAAAATACTGAATATTTTCCGCGTGTATCTGTTAAATCCGTGTAACCTGTGTTCTATTTAGTATGATGAGTTGCGGCCGTTTTCAACATCCACAGGGTCGAAGACAACTATATCTTTTCCAGTCAATTTTTCATCCACTTTTTGGATGACCAGCTCTAAATGTGCGGGGTGTTCGACGTAGTTGATATCATCCGCGGGGACAGTCAACACTGGACAGAGATTGAAATTTTCCACCCAATCTTCATATAGCTCATTCAACTGCCCCAGATATTCTGGACTGATCTTGCTTTCGTAATCACGACCTCGGTTTCGAATTCGTCGCTGCAAGGTTTCAACTGATGCTTTCAGGTAAACGACCAGGTCAGGGGGGGGCAAAAACTCGCTGAGAACATGGTAGAGTTCCTGATAGGTTTCATAATCTCGTTCGTCCATCTGTTTCTGAGTATAAAGATTGCGCGCAAAGACCTCAGCATCTTCATAAACGCTTCGATCTTGAACGACAGAGGTTGGGTGGTCGATCAGGCTGCGGTGTATGCGCAGTCGGTGAGTCAAGAAGAAAACCTGAGATTGAAAAGCCCAGGCTTTCATATCCTTATAGAAATCTGGCAAATAGGGATTTTCCGTGTGGGGTTCATAAAAAGGCTCCCAGCCCAGGTTTTTGCTGAGCATTCCCACCAAGGTTGATTTTCCCACACCAATATTGCCTGCTACTGCGACAAACTTTTTCATAGATGTACCTTCTTGCTGCCCCACCAACAAATCTTTTTCAGAAAATAAGGGGATGGCGACAGCACTGCCATCCCCTTATCATTTACAAAATACGTGTTTCCATGAACTTTATAATTACTTTGTTTTGTCTTTCGAAAGGTATGCTACCGCTTGCCCAGCTTCGTTATCCATGACCAATTCAAGATGGTGATTTGATCGGAATGAAGAAACTTCGATCAATCGAATGCACGACTCTAAGTTTACCTCATCTGGGGCGAGTCGAGCGAGTTGATTTGGGGTTTCGTAGAAGAATTGACGATTAAAAATAACATCTTGATCATCTAGAAATATTGCCAGGGGAAAGACGCGCGCTTCAACAAGATCTTGGAAGAAGTGAGTCCCAAAAGAAGGCTCAGGGGCAGGACCAATCCCCTCACCAGCCAGTTCCACCAATGAGCGCGTATTATAGATATCTGCATAACGAATGTTCACGCCAAGGTCGGGATTTCGTGTCCCCCAGCGACCAGGTCCAACACAAATGAAGGTATCGTTGGCCAGAAGCGTATTCAGACGACCAATAACCCGGCCCAACTCAGCACGTTCCCCAGGTGTAGGCAGTGCGAAATAGCCTTCTGGCACAACAAACAGCACGTAGCGAATATCTGAGATAAGCCCTTGGGGGACCATTCGGCTGGTTGAAAACACAATGTCTGTGTCTTTCAAATCATCAGGGACAAAGGCTGCTTCCTCTTCGGAGTAGGCTTGTGGTCGGCACTGTAAAATGGAAATTTTAATATCTGGGGTTACGCTGTTCAGTTTGTCAACGTGAATGGCAAACTCCATATCTACTGGGGTTTTGTAATAGCGTTCCAATAGATTGAGAATGCGTTTCATCTGATCAGCGACTTCCGTGCGCTGAATGAGCGTGTCGAAAGTAAGCACAACGTTCTCAACATCTTTCTCGGACAGATTGCTGCGAATGGGAGTGAGATATCCGTCTTGATCTAGCTGGGCAATATATCTTAGCAAGGGATATTGGCGAGTGATCACATCCTGAGCAGGTAAAGTTTCGAACTGATTAGTTTTTAGATTGATCACATCGATATACTGTTGAGAATAACGACGGATTAACTTCGGTTCAGACTCAGGTCGCAAATTGGGGTGGCTGAGAGCTACCATCCGGGGATAGTCATTGCCCACACGGTCTACGGCGCGGGTTCCCAACCCCCAAACTAATCGTAAAAAGCCATCCTCGCTGCGGATTTGGGGTGACCAGCGATAAAGGTTACGGCTGAATCCAACACCCGCGGCGTGAGGAAAGAAATAATCTCCGAAACGCTCGCCCTCAACTACTTGAATGAGGATAGCCAACCGCTCATCATAATCTTGCAAACCCATAGCTCGGCGGTATAGCAGCGCGTCCGGGTTCAGGCCGCTGGCAAATACCTGTAGGATGGCCTGAGTCAGCTCGAAGAGATTTTCTTCCGGGGAACCCTGGTTTGGGCAGAAGACACTTTCGTATTTCCCTGCGAAAGATGTCCCGAAATTATCTTCAAGAAGACTAGATGACCTTACGATGATGGGTTGGTTGCCAACCTCTTCCAGTAATTCCGAAAGTTTCTCGAGGATATCTGGTGGAAAGTCAGCGTTGGCGTATTCGTCTTGAATTCTTGCATATTCGTCAACGATCTGTTCTTCGGATTTGTATTTTTGATCTGCCCAATGGATCAGTTCGTTGAAACTCATAAATGCATACATGACATCAGAGCCAAGAAAGTAGGACTCTGGAATGCATAATGCGTCACGAATATCTTCCCCTGCTACTTCACTGAGGATGCGTGCTGCTAACAACATTCCCGCGGCTTTGCCGCCAATTTTCCCAAGCCCGATTTTGCGCCGTTGGATCTCAAACAAATCGCTGGCGGTGAACCAGGTTTTGGCGATGTTGATATAGGCCAGTTGATCACTGATCAGTCTGCGGATTAGAACTACGATTAGCTCGTGGTAACGATGCTTGTAATGCGCATGCTCTTCTGGCGGCAAGTGCTCGATTGCCAATGCCTGTTCGAAGAGCATATCCTGAGGGGCTAACTCGGGGTTAAAAGAAACCTCGATCTCGTCAGCCATGGGGACGCGTTCAGCGAGAACATCCTTGACGATCTCTTCAAAATCTTCGAATCTCAGGTTGTAGGCGAAGTAGAAATCAGTCAGGTGTGTGCGAATGCGCGACATCCTGATTTCCCAGGTCTCCTCTGTTTCTTCCCATAGAGGATCGTGCAATCCTTCGCGAGCTTGCGATTCAATAGCCTTCTGCCGAACTTCGGCTTCGAAATCTTTTGCCGATATTATGCCGCGTTCGAAGAGTGCCCGGCGCATTCGGGCACGGATACGCGTGCGTAGAATTGGGTATTGGGCTAAGGCTAGATGGATCCTTAGCGCCCGATCTGGGGAAGGGCTTGGCAAAGTCATGGTGTTGGTTAAAAAATGATCCGAAGCCCAATTCAGCTTCGGATCGCGGAAAATCTATTTAGTTGCCCAAGTGCATCGGCATGATCACGTGCAAAAAATCCTTCTGCCCGACGGGGCGAATCACCCCTGGGCTGGTATCCGTCGAGGTTTCTAAGGCGACGTTGGGCGTCTTGATTACATCCAATACTTCACGCATGAAACGCACATTGAAGGCAATTAGGATGGGAGGACCCTCGATGGATGCATCGATGATGGTTTGATTCGAACCTGTCTCTTCTGATTGACCTGAGATCTCCACGGTGCCCGGTTGTAATTCTCCACCCGGTGTGATACTTACTCTAGCGATAAGGGTTCCTTCACGGGCGAAGATTTCAGCCTGTTTGCAAGCCTTCAGGAACGCGTCTGTGGAGAGCACTGTGCGAGTTTGATGACCACGGGGGATAATTTGTTCGTAATCAGGGAATGTGCCTTCGATAATTTGGGTTGCCAGTTCGATGTTTGGGGTACGGAAAATCACACGCCCGCTCTGGGCTGGCATCAGCATTGTAACCTTATCACTGCTCTCTGAGCCGTTCGAACCGAGTGAAGCAGATGTAATGCGAGCTAATTCGCTCAAAGCCCGCGCCGGGATCACAGCCTGAATGGGTTTTGATAGTGGAGATGAGAGCACGGCTTTACGCACCGAGAGCCGGAAGCCATCAGCTGAAGCAAAAGTTATCTTATCATCTTCAATGGTTAAGAGAACTCCCGTGAGGATCGGGCGCGCCTCGTCTGTTGAAGTTGCAAAAACAACCTGCTGAATCATCTCCCTAAGGTCAGTAACATTGATCTCTAAACCCTCCTCCAAATCTGGGGTCGGCATGGGAGGAAATTCTTGTGCGTCAATGCATTTTAGGTCAGTGTTTGATGTACCGCAGCGCACATTCATGGTTTGTGTGCGCACGTTTAGATCCATGCTGACTTGGTTGGGAGGTAGCGTGCTGATCAAATCGGTAAATGTCCGCGCCGGAACTGTTGTGGAGCCATCTTCTTCGATTTTGGCACCAATCCAACAGGTGATTCCCAACTCCAGGTTGGTTGCCGAAAGACGCAAACGCCCCTCATCGCTGGCGACTAGAATATTGCCTAATACGGGCAGCGTACTGCGTGGTGAAACGGCGCGTGAAACAACACTGAGGCCATGGGCAAGGTTTTCTTGCAGAACTGATACTTTCATGTAGACCTCTCCTCATTTGGGGTTGTATTGAGTATACAACGAGAAGTGCAAAAATTCCAGTTTATTACAGATCAGGCTAAAAAACCTACTAAGTTAGTAATCCCAATATTGATAGTTTTTCCGAGAGCTCACTGTTAGATGGTTCTGCCAAGGTTTCCCCATCAGGAAACAGAATAGTTGGAACAATTCGCATCCCATTATTGGCTTCTTCGACAAAAACACGTGCTGCTGGATCTTGTCCAATATCAATCCATTGAAATTCGATGTTGTTCTTTTTGAAAACTCTCTTAGCTCGAACGCAATCAGGGCACCATGTTGTTCCGTATACGACGATATTGTCATCCACAATCAACCTCTCTGCGATGTATTATTTGTGGTTGGTGTAAAGAACTCACGAACGCAGAACAAAAATCCTGCTCTACGTATGGCAGAATTTTAACTCATGTTACGCAACCTAAAGAGAAATATCCCAAAAAATAGGGGGGGCGAAGCCCCCCCCCTATTTTTAGGACTTTCCCGCTAAGCGTGCGTAACATGAGTTTTAAATCAGCCGATAATTTCTAAGTTGTTCATTACTGCAGAAAAGTCAAAACAGATGGTAATATCATCGCTAAAACAATGAGGATACCAATGACAACCATAACCGTCTGTTGAGTGCTTCTTCTTTTTTTCTTTGCTTTCTTAGCCATTTAATGTCTCCTAAATACGAAGTATAGAATAAAACGGATTGCCTAGTTTGATCGTTTTTTGATAGCTATATTTATTTTATCCTCTAAATCTTCAATGGTCACTGGTTTAAATAGATAACCATCGGCACCAAGTTCCGTTGCCTCATTGACACTGGCATCTGCCACCTCTGAAGAAAGCATTACAACCGGTACTTGGTCAAAATCGGCACGGCTGCGCACATACTTCAATAAATCCATCCCAGTGACGATTGGCATGTTAATATCAACAAGCATCAGATCGGGGCGATCTCCATCGAGCATTGCCTGAGCTGCTTTCTTGCAATCTAAAAAGGAGCGCGTTTCGTAATCCAGTAATTTGAGCAACAATTTGATTGCCTTGATCATCTCACCATCATCTTCAACGTACCATACTGTTTTCAAAGCATTCTCCTACCTCGTTTATCGCAGATGTGCTTTTACCGCTGCAGCTGTGTTCAGATTCATCTTTGGAGCGGCTGCTAACTCTTCTTCTGATGCTTGCCGAATGGCATCAATCGACCCAAAATGACTCATCAACGCCTTGCGTCTTGCAGGGCCAATTCCGGGAATGATATCCAGTTGAGAAGTGATCCCTAATTTTGAGCGCTGCTTGCGGTGAGCCGTGATAGCAAAACGATGTGCTTCATCACGTATGCGCTGTACTAAGTATAACCCCTCTGATTTACGGGGCAAAAGAATCGATCGGGATTGCCCGGGTACGAAGATCTCTTCTTCACGTTTAGCCAACCCTACAACAGGGATCACATCACACAAGCCGAATTCATCCAATACCTTCGTGGCGCGGCTCAGTTGTCCCTTGCCTCCATCAATGATGATCAGATCAGGCAGCGCAGAAAATGAACGATCCGGTTTTTTGCCCGGTGCTTCAGAGGTTTCCTGAGCGCCTTGCCAACGTCGGAAACGACGCCTGAGCATTTCTTCCATGCTGGCAAAATCATCTGGCCCAACCACAGTGCGGATATTGAAACGGCGGTAATGCCCCTTATCAGGCACACCCTGGTCGAAAACAACCATGCTGCCCACCGTAGCTGTTCCCTGCATGGTAGAGATATCATAGCATTCGATGCGCTTGGGGGCATTAGGAAGACGCAGTGCTTCGTGTAGCTCTGTCAGCGCCTGGGTTTGACGGTGCTCGTCAGCTTCCCACTGAGCCTGCAAGGCAGTCAGGGTGTCGGTGGCGTTCTCGGCAGCCATCTGAACCAGCTCGCGCTTTTGACCGCGCTTGGGGATCTTGATCTCTACTTTTTTGCCGCCTCGGCGGCTGTTGAGCCATTGACGGATGATCTGCGCCTCTTCGACTTCATGGGGCAGCAGCACTTGGGGAGGAACAGTGGGCGTCTGATCATAAAACTGCTTGATGAATTCAGCGATCACGTTGGCATCGGGGTTGTCGTCGGTGCCTTCCATTAAGAAATATTCGCGCCCAATCATTTTGCCACCGCGGATGAAGAATACTTGCACGCAAGCTTCGCGTTCCGATCGCGCCATGGCGATGACGTCTGTATCCACATAATCCGAAGACAGTACGATTTTCTGACGGGCGACGATCTGTTGGATGGCATCAAGCTGATCACGCAATACTGCGGCTTGCTCAAAACGCAATTCTTGGGAGGCCATCTTCATATCAGTTTGCAAACGGTCAACAATCCCCTCGGTTCTGCCTCTCAAGAAGTCCGCCAATCCCTGAATCATTTGATGATACTCGTCTTGGCTAGCAACACCAATACAAGGCGCGATGCACAACTTGATGTCGTAATATAGGCAGGCGCGTTTGTCTTCCCCGGTGATGGTGCGGTTGCACGTCAGATAAGGGAATATGCGCCGCAGCACATCTAAGGTTTGGTGTACAGCCCAGACGCCTGTGTATGGCCCAAAGTACTGTGCCCCATCATCGACGACTCTGCGGGTGACGGTGACCTTCGGAAATGGATCATTCCAATGGATTTTGATATAGGGGTAGCGTTTGTCGTCCTTGAGACGCACATTGTAGTGAGGGCGGTGCTTCTTGATCAGATTCATCTCAAGGATCAAGGCTTCCAGCTCCGAGCCGACCACGATCCACTCGATATCAGTGATATGTTTGACCAACTGTCGAGTGCGCGGGTGTTCCTGCCCTCCGGCATGGAAATACGAACGCACGCGGCTGCGCAAGTTGACAGCTTTGCCCACATAGATCACATCCCCGGCTTCGTTCTTCATTAAATAGCAGCCGGTTTTAGTGGGGATGGTGTCTAAGATGGCCTGGAGATTTTCAGCGACTTCCATAGGTGGGGGTGATTCTAACATAAGGAAAAAGTGGACAGTAGACGGTGAACAGTGGTCAGCAAATAGTGAACTGACCACTGTTCACCGTTCATTGGGAAAAATTTGGCATAAATCTGGCAACATAGAATCTATTATCCTGTACCCTCTTTTAACTTCAGGGTAGAATGCTGTACATCCCCTATGGAAAATCCACTCCGCTCTCCTCATCGAAAAACATGGCTTTTGTCACTCCTGGCGCTGATTATTGCTACGCTGGCCTGTACGCGCCAATGGAAGTCAGACGCTGAACCCTGGGGAGGAGTATCAGGCCCATCGACGCAGGTGCCAAGCCAGAGCGAGCCCCCAGGCCCCAACACGCAGGGACGTCCACCTGGGTCACCGGTACACTCTCCTACCCCCGATGCACCACATCCTATTCCTGGATTGAGAACCGAGGCTGAAGATTATGTTGTCCAGTCTGGCGATACGTTGGGAATTATCGCAGAACGTTTTGGTGTCTCCATAGAAGAAATCGCTGACGCAAACGGCATCACGGATGTCAATATCCTGGAGGTTGGGCAAGCACTGGATATCCCAGCGCCAGAACCCGTTGAGACGGGTCCCAACTTCAAGATTATTCCTGATTCAGAACTTATTGCTGGGCCAGTGACTGCTTATTTCGACGTGCCAGACTTTGTTTCTAGCTTGAGTGGATATCTGGTTTATTATGAAGAAGATGTTGAAGGCAGTTTGCTGCGTGGCTACCAAATTGTACAGCGTGTGGCCACGGAATATTCTATCAACCCGCGTTTGCTGCTAGCAGTGCTGGAATATCAGAGCGGCTGGTTATCTGACCCCGACCCGCGCACACACACTTTGGATTACACCATGGGGTTGGAAAACACTGATATGCAGGGACTATATAAGCAATTGGCTTGGGCTGCTAATGAACTTAACCGCGGCTATTACTTGTGGCGTGTAAACGGAGTGGCTAGTTGGGTGTTGCCCGATGGCTACGTTATCCCAGTTGATCCAACGATTAATGCTGGCACAGCGGCTTTGCAGTATTTCTTCTCTAAACTCTATCATCGAGAAATCTGGCAGCGTACGGTTACTTCGGAAGGTTTCTTCAAGGTTTATCAAGAGCTTTTTGGCTACCCCTTTGATTATGGATATGAACCTGTCCTGCCATCTGACCTGGTTCAACCCCCTTTGCAGTTACCCTTCGAAGATGGTGTTGACTGGGCTTTTACGGGCGGCCCGCACGGGGGCTGGGGGGATGGCTCGGCCTGGTCAGCGCTGGATTTCGCCCCCTATGATGAACCTGTGGGATGCACTCAGAGTGAAAACTGGGTTGTCGCTATGGCAGATGGTTTAATTGTGCGCGCTGAGAATGGTGCCGTGATCCAGGATTTAGACGGCGATGGAACCGAACAAACCGGCTGGACGCTGTTTTACATGCACATCGAAACGCGCGACCGCGTTGAAGTGGGCACCCGTCTCCGGGCTGGTGAGCGCGTCGGGCACCCATCTTGTGAAGGAGGGTTTTCGTCGGGAACGCACGTACACATTGCCCGAAAGTATAATGGAGAGTGGATCCCTGCAGACCAGAATATTCCATTTGTCTTAGATGGTTGGAAGAGCGAGGGCATTGGTGGTGAGTATCAAGGGCTGTTGCGCAAGGGCGATCACATCATCTACGCTGAGAACGGCCACGTGCCGGAGAATCTGATTGATCGGTAAATATCTCTACCGCCAAGACGCGAAGATCGCAAAGAGCGAATGATGAGTCCGATGATTCTTCAAATGATGCATATTTTTTCTCCGCGTTCTTTGCGCATTTGCGGTTATATTCTGACCCTATTCACGCTTGTGTTATTCTTAGCTGGCTGCAACATGCCGCGCCAACAAGGGCCCTTTGTGGCACCTTCGGAATTTGAGCCTACGACTACACCCAATTGGGCCGCCACCATTGAAGCTGCCCCAACAATTACAGCATCTCCCACACCAAAAATACCTGTTGAAGAACACACGCTTACTGAGCAACCTACCGCTACAGCCGAAATTGTAGAGCCTTCCCCTACGCCACAACCTACGATTGGTAATACGCCCACAGTGTCAGTCAACACTGGGCCGATCCTTTACTATACCCAGTCCGGAGACACATTGGATGCTTTAGCGGTGCGCTTCGGTGTCACAGTCGATGAAATAGACACCACGGGTACGCTCCCCGATCGGGGATTCATCAATCCCAATCAGCTATTAATTATCCCCAGGAACATAGGTAACACAACTTCCCCTATGCATTTGCTGCCCGACAGCGAATTCGTTTATACGCTCTCTGCTCTCGATTTTAATGTGGTCAATTTTGTTTCTCAGGCCGGGGGATATTTGAAAAACTTTCATGAATATCTCGGTACTCATGGCGAAACTTATGGTGGTGATATCGTCGAACAAATTGCCTTGGATAACTCTGTTAGCCCCAAATTGTTGTTAGCTTTACTCGAGTATCAAAGTGGCTGGGTTTATGGTCAGCCAGCAAATTTGGCTGACCAAGATTATCCGCTAGGAGAAATTTCTCTCAGTAAGAAGGGGTTGCTCAGGCAGTTGAAATGGGCCGTCAATGAACTCTCCGTTGGTTATTATGGTTGGCGTGAGGGGCGACTGAGTGAAATCCAGTTTTCCGATGGGGTATTAACTCGCTTAGCCCCTGATCTGAATGCCGGAACCGCGGCCTTGCAATATTATTTCTCTAAGGTTTATGACAGCCAGGGTTGGCTGGCTGCCATGGATCCAGAGACAGGTTTCCCGGCGTTCTATGAACAGATGTTTGGTAACCCCTGGACGCGTGCCCAGGTAGTAGAGCCGCTCTTTCCCCCTGATCTCGTTCAACCTGATCTTGTGATGCCTTTCCTCGTTGGTCGCAGTTGGAGCTACACCGGCGGACCACATGGCGCCTTCGAGAAGGACGGCTCTTGGGCGGCGATCGATTTTGCGCCTGCCACAACGGTCAGTGGCTGCTACGATTCTGATGCCTGGGTTACTGCCTCAGGTGATGGAGTCATTTCCCGTTCCGAACGCGGTATTGTAGTACTCGACTTAGATGGAGACGGCTTCGAGCAGACCGGCTGGGCGCTCATCTATTTGCACATTGCCGATGAGGGACGCACTGGTGCGGGCCGCTTGGTCAAGAAGGGGGATTTGTTGGGGCATCCATCCTGCGAGGGAGGCTTTGCCACTGGTACCCATGTCCATATGGCTCGAAAATACAATGGCGAGTGGATGCAAGCCGATGGTCCCATCCCCTTTGTGCTCAGCGGGTGGACTGTGCATTCGACTGGTGTGCGCTACAAAGGTTCGCTTACCCGGGATGGAGAGGTGGTGACAGCCAGCCAATATGGGGCGCATCAGAGTTTGATCGAGAGAGACCGAGAGTAACTCTTGGGTTATCGCTCACTTCTTGGGGGCCACCACTTACTATCTAGTGTGCCGCTACACCAGGGTGAGTTGTAGCCGGTGATCACCTCGTACTTTTCACTGTAATCATCCAATTCAATATCATAGCCACCGCAAAAAACGCTGCCGCGGCCTCTTGTGTCAGGGTTCCAGACTACTTCCCCAGGGAATAGTGAACTCAGCTGGCTGTTTCCAAGGTGGTTTGTATACACCCCTGTATTCGGTTCGTATTCACCGACATTCAAACTTGCAACAACCGAGGGACGAATCACGGGACCGCCATCGCAATCCTCATCCCAGCCTGCTCCTGAAAACCCCTCTTTCCATTCTTCTTTGTCGAAGGGGTTTTCAACATGAAAGATGTGCAGGGCACTGACTGAGCCTTCGCATTCCGCATCTGATGCAAACGTAGCATGTTTCCCTTCAGAGACGAATAAATAAGGGTGGCTGTTATCTATAATGGTCAAATCCGAAGAAACGTAATAAGCAGTTTCGTGATGGCGGTTAATTTGTGCGAAAAGAAGAGAGTAGTTTGATTCCTCTTTGGTGATGCACAATCTCACCCTTTCTGTATCTCCGTAGTGCGTAAAGATATCCTGTTCAGTCGTGAGATCGAAGGGGACGTAATCATAAGGATATGTAGCGACAACCGTGAGCAGCATACTCTCAGAGTTCTCAATCCAACTAGGCAGCGAGGCATTGGAATCCAGCGTCTCCAGGTAAAAGCGGATCGCGCCTGATGTAGCCTTTACACCACATTTTACCGGAGAGACTTGCCAAAGAAACATAACATCTCTATTCTCCCGGATGCTGATTGAACCTACTTTCAGGATGTTATGCTCTTCATAGTCGAATTCGTAAACCGGCATGAAGGATTCGGCAATCCATAATTCAGTATCATCGGATATTCCATCGCCGTCGATATCGGCGGCACTTTGCTGACTGCCACCAACCGAAGAATAATTCTCCGGCGAATAATTTCCCTCAGTAATCATCAATGAGCCATTTTCATAGATATTTGCGCTAGGTGCTCCAATCCAAATATTGTATGTGCCTGTCGAAGGATAGTCCAAATGGATAAAAGGGTGAGGTGAGTTTTGGCTGTAATCATCATTGCAGAACCAATCTCCGTCTGGACTTTGGAGTACCATGGATGTATCCCATGGGCCAATAAAGAAGAAACTGATGCCATCACTATTGCCATTCCAGTCTAGGTTAAATGTTGGCTCTGATGTCGTAAAGCCTGCACATTCGCTGCTGCTAAAATAATCTGAGACATCTTCATAACCACCAAAACTTAGGCCGATCTGAAAGAGTTCTGGGGTGAACCCGGACCATAGGCTATGGGTTCCATTAATCGGTTCAGCTGTGTAGTCAAAACCAGATTGTGCTCTTGTAGACTGCGCGTTCCGAGCAAGAATGATAAGAATTACCAATAATGCAAGTTTCTTCATCTTACACTCCTATTATCAACTCGTTAATGAGCATAGATTAGGTGGTTTGGCAGGGTCTATTTGTTAAAGTCGCGGTGAAAGTTGTTGTTGTCAAAGTATAAATAAACAGACTAAATAAGTCAAATTAGTGAAATATAATTCAAACATGCTTGAATTATAGTGCTGATGTTAAAAATTCGAAATTTATGAGACAAATTAAAATGAGTAGATCCTATCAATCAGCTTCAGGGATAATTGTTTTACAGGTCTGGAATGATTAAATCGGTTAAAATCGTGCTATGCATTTTAACCGTCAGAACAGCCTAACAACAATCGTTTTATTGTTAATACTTACTGTAAGTGCTTACGCACCAAGTTTGCAATTCCCGATTACACCCACACCTCAACCATCTTACCAATTGATCCCCGACGCCGAACTTATTTATTCGCCAACCGCAATCGATTTTGATGTTGCTGCATATCTTGATGAAAATGGCGGCTTCTTGAACACATACGAACAATACCTGATGATCACCGGCTGGACCAGCGCGGCAGAGATCATTCAGCGCGTGGCTTTAGAGAATTCGATTAATCCTCGTCTGCTGATCGCCTTATTAGAATATCAGAGCGGCTGCATCATTGGGCATCCTGAAGATGTAGATAATTTTGATACTGCTATGGGCGCCGTGGATTACTATCGAAAAGATCTCTACGGCCAGTTAATTTGGGCAGTCCATGTGCTTTCGGAGGGTTTCTATGGCTGGCAATCAGGGACACTTACTGAAATAATATATTCTGATGGATCAAGCTTCAGCCCTCCGGCAGACGTCAATGCTGGGAGTGTGGCGATACACAATTTCTTCGCCCAACTTTACGATGAAGCGACATGTATTCAAGCGCTTGATGCCATTAATGGTTTCCCAGCTCTCTACGAGGAGATGTTCGGCGACCCCTGGGAACGCGCCGCGGCGATTGGGGATCTCATCCCAGATGACTTGACTCAACCAGAGTTGTCACTACCCATTGAATCCGGAGAAACCTGGGCCCTAACTGGTGGCCCGCACAAAGCTTTCGAAAACAATGGCCCTCTCGCCGCTCTGGATTTTGCTCCGCGCACTGATAGCAGCGGCTGTGTTCCATCGGACGAGTGGGTGGTTGCTATGACCGAGGGCCTGGTCGTACGCTCTGAACACGGTACAGTTATTCAAGATTTGGATGGCGACGGCCTTGAGCAAACAGACTGGGCGATTATGTACCTGCACATTGCAGAGGATGATCGTGTCCCTGTGGGAACAACCTTGAGAGCCGGCGATTTCATCGGTCACCCCTCTTGTGAAGGCGGACGCGCCACAGGCACCCACACCCATATCGCTCGCAAATACAATGGTATGTGGATCGCCGCTGACGGTCCATATCCATTTGTGTTGGATGGCTGGCAAGCTTTCGAGGGGGAAGAGGCCTATTTAGGAATGCTTACCCGGGGTGAAGAAACCGTCACAGCCCATCAATTTGGCTCGGCAGTTTCGCTCATAACGAGAGATGATGACAGTGAACAGTAAACGGTGGTCAGTGGTTAGTGGGCAGTGGGCAGCAAGCAGCATTCAGAAGGCGTTTCTGATTACTGGCTACTGTTTTCTGTCTACTTTCCTCTTCATTGGTTGCCAACCTGAACCTGGTGCTGTTCCCCTTGCTGTGAGTGGAACCCCTGCAGGTGAAGCTGAAGAGCTATTGGCGACTCCCATGCCCGAGCGTCCCAAATATCAGCCTGGGGAGTTGGTTGACTATCTCGCCCAAACTGGCGATACGATCCCCGTGTTGGCCATCCGCTTCAACACCACCGTGGAAGAGATCTTAGAAGCCAACACATTCATCCCCTCAGAAGCTACCACCCTGCCGCCAGGGATGCCCATGCAAGTCCCCATTTATTACAAATCCTTTTGGGGTACGCCATTCAAGATCCTGCCCGACAGCTTATATGTCAATGGGCCTGCACAAGTCGATTTTGATACTCAGGCATTTGTTGATCAACATCCTGGTTGGCTGCGAGATTATCGCAATTATGTCGCTGGGGCAAGACGAACGGGTGCGGGCATTATTGATTATGTGGCCCAGAATTTCAGCATCAGCCCGCGCCTGCTGCTGGCGTTATTAGAATATCAAACCGGCGCTTTGACCAAGCCCAGCATCCCTGCCGAGGTTGATGAATACTACCCTCTCGGACAAACACAGCGCAAATACCGCGGCCTTTACTTACAGCTCGTTTGGGCAGCCAATACGCTAAATAATGGTTACTATGGTTGGCGCACCGGCAATCTCACCACCATCCAAATCCCCGGTGGCACCATTGAGCACCCTGATCCATGGCAGACGGCAGCCAGTGTGGCTTTTCAGTATTATTTTTCTGTGGGATATTCTGGCAACGATTTCCAGGTGGATATTGGCCCTGAGGGTGTGGCTCAGGTGTATAAAGGTTTGTTCGGCAACCCTTGGGCGGAAGTTCAGACTCATATTCCAGGGAGTTTGCAGCAGCCAGAGATGTACCTGCCTTTTGAAGGCGGTAAAACCTGGGCCTATACTGGCGGACCCCATACAGGTTGGGGTACGGGCGAACCCTGGTCGGCGATAGATTTTGCTCCTTCGGGTGTGCGCGGCTGCGGTTCTACCAACGAGTGGGCTACGGCGATGATGTCAGGGGTGGTGACTCGCTCGGAAAGTGGCATCGTAGAAATTGACGCAGATGGCGATGGCGATCCGCGCACTGGCTGGACGATTTTTTATCTGCATATCGCATCCTATCAGCGCGCTCCCCTGGGAACTGAGATCGAAGTGGGGGATAAGATTGGGCACCCTTCCTGTGAAGGAGGTACCAGCACGGGAACGCATATTCACATCGCTCGTAAATATAACGGAGAGTGGATAGCAGCCGAGGGCCCCTTAGGTTTCGATTTGGAGGGATGGTTGGTACACAATGGCGATAAACCCTACCAGGGAACCATGACGCGCTTTTCGAGCACGGTCATCGCCAATGTCAACGCAAGCTTCGAATCTTATATCACGGCAAGCGAACGATAAGGCTGAAGTGTCATTAACTGGGGAATTTCTACTGATAACTTTAGAAAAATCAATTTAAGTTTGAATATTCTAAAATTGACCTTGACAAATTCAATATATTATATATAATTTTATCAAGTTTTGTTTCTTTAGTGCTGTTAGGAGTTGATTATGTGGTACGCGACACTTGAAATTGGCAGAATATATCAACAAGAAGCCATAAATGCAGTTCAACAAACCATTTCCTGCAACCCATCGACATCTGATCGAGTTATTGCGGGTTTTGGAAAACTGCTGGTTGCTTTGGGGCAGCGATTACAGACTCGTCAACAATACGGAACAGTTTTGCACGCTGGCTAGAAAGGCGAGAAAATTATGCACACATTACCTACGCAATGCCCTATCTGCAATGGTGAAATCTCTGTCACCAGAATTAATTGTCGTGATTGTGATACTACCTTTGAAGGCCGCTTTTCGGTTGGCGCATTTGCCCAATTGACTCCCAAACAACTCGAATTTGTCGAAACTTTCATCCGCTGCGAAGGAAAGATTACTCGCATGGAAGATGAGCTCAAGCTTTCATACCCCACCATTCGAAACCGCCTGCGAGCGATCATCAAAGCCATGGGCTATGAGCCTGAACTAGATGAAGATGGTGGTCTCAACGAGCAAGAGCGCAAACAAATTCTGGAAGATCTAGATGCTGGCAAGATAAGTTACGAAGATGCCATCCAGCTTCTCGGTGAACAAGAGGAGTAAGCGATGGTTCAGAAATCTTTAGAACTCGGAAAAGCTCCCAAATTAACTATTGAACATATCGCTGGTGATCTACATGTAAAGGGTTGGAAACGCACTGAAGCGTTGATCAAAACGACATGTGATGACCTGGTCACCTTCGAACAGGGCGAGGAAATCACGAAAATTGATTGCCCCGAAGATTGTATCGTTTACGTTCCCTTTGATGCCACTCTGCAGGTAAAACAAGTTGACGGCAGCGCACGTTTCAGGGCTTTGGGCGGGATGTTGGAAATCGGCCAGATAGCTGGTCCTTTGACTTTGCGCGAGGTAGGTTCAGTTGAGGCGGGGTCCGTTGGCGGGCCGCTCTCAGCCAGAAGTGTGCGTGGTGACCTAAAAATCAAAACTGTAGCTGGTAGTGCTCGAGTCCGTGACATAGATGGACAATTCCATGCGGACTCAATCGGGGGCAATCTCCGCTTGGGAGATGTAAGCGGCGGCATTTCGGCAGTTGTGGTGGGTAATGCAAAATTGAGTATTGCACCCGTTCCCTGGCAAGCCTATTCTGTTTCCTCAAGTGGAAACTTATCCTGTCAAATCCCTGACGATATCAATGCTGATGTAACCCTCGAAAGTGGTGCTCATTCGATTCGAATCAAGTTACCTAATAGTATTGAGAAAATTCAGCAGGCCTCATATTCGCTTGAACTTGGTGATGGGGGTACATTTATTAAACTGACTGCTTCTGGAAAGATTGATCTAATCGCAATTGACGCTGAGAGCGAATCGCAAGAAGATTTTGACCTCGATTTCAATTTTGATTTTGAGTTGGGCGAAGATTTTTCAAAAATGGCCAAAGATATGGCTCGCCAGGCTACCGAACAGGTAGAAACTCACTTGAAGTCGCTTGAAACCCAGCTCTCGGGTTTATCCAAAACCCTCGAAGATGCTGGATTATCCGAAGAGCGCTCCAAAGAAATACACCAACGAGTCGAAGACGCACGTGCACGCGCCTCGCAGCGCGCCCAAGAAGCTGCCCAACGCGCGCAACATAAAATTGAACGCAAGCTGGCCTCTGCCCAGCGAAAAGTAGCCCGCGAAGCTCGACGTAGCGCCCGAACGAAAAGCATGCATATTGATATCGATGCCCTGCGATCTGCAAAACAGAGCAGCAGCGATCCCATTTCCGATGAAGAACGTATGATGATTTTGCAAATGCTCCAAGAGGGCAAGGTCAGCGTGGAGCAGGCCGAGGATCTGCTGGCTGCGCTCGAAGGAAAAGGCCAATAATGTCTACAGAAATGTCTGAAGAACGGTTAAAAATCCTCGAAATGATCGATCAAGGTGTGATAAACGCTGAAGAAGGCTATGCCCTGCTACAAGCTTTGGATGATGATTCCATCCCCGATGATGGTATGGAAATGGGTGCCTTTTCAGATACTGCTGATGATATGGATTCAATCAACCTAACGTCGGGTGAAGATCCTCCTTTACCTCCAGACCCTGAAGATATGGAAAAGTGGAAACGCTGGTGGTTCATCCCGGTTTGGATTGGCGCCGGAATTACTGTAATAGGTGGAGTACTGATGCTTTGGGCCTGGCGCGCTTCGGGATTTGGATTTTGGTTCGCGTGCACATGGTTCCCATTTTTGATGGGTGTGATGGTTTTGGCTCTAGGATGGGGCAGTCAAAAATCTCCTTGGCTGCATGTACGTGTACATCAAAAACCTGGCGAAAGCCCCGAAAAGGTTGCGATTAGTTTACCAATCCCCATTCGACTGACTGCCTGGCTGCTACGAACATTTGGGCATTTTATTCCAAAACTGGATGCCACTGGCCTGGATGAAATCATTCTGGCTTTGGCAGATACAAAAGATGGTGATGTGCCCTTCTTTGTCGATGTTGATGAAGGCGAAGACGGCGAAAAAGTACAAGTATTTATTGGATGAAAAATTTAACCGCAAAGTCGCCAAGGACGCTAAGAATTTGTTTTGAAGATTTTAGAAATGAGTATATCTCGAAAGAGTTACTGCACTTTGCCCAGAAAATCTTCGCGCTCTTTGCGCCTTCGCGGTGAAAAATAAGGAGTTTCGTTATGACAACCGCTGAAGAACGCATGAAAATTCTTAAAATGATCCAGGAGGGCAAAATCTCTGCTGATGAGGGCGCCAAACTGCTAAAAGCGCTCAGCTCCAGCAGCGAAAAACCTGTTAAGGCGAAAAATCCGAGCGGCGGAGCGCGCTGGTTACGTGTGCGCGTCACCGATATGAGTAAAGGTAAGGCCAAGGTCAATGTGAACTTGCCTTTGAAGTTGATTGATGCCGGATTAAATATCGCCGCACAGTTCGTCCCTGATGTTGAATTTGAGGAAATGGGCACAGCGGTCAGCGAGGCCATTGCCGATGGCCTGACCGGAAAAATTGTCGATGTGGTCGATGCCGAAGATGGTGAACACATCGAAGTATTCATTGAATAATATCGAGGACCATCAATGTCTGAAGAAATTATTGAACGCAGCTTTTCTGTTGATTCTCCCGCGCGCCTGAAGTTGAGCAATATCCGCGGCACCGTCAATATTTCCCCTGGAGACGAAGATGCCATCTCAGTCACCGCAGTGAAACATCTGAACTCAGGGAATGCAGACCGCACCGAGGTA